>JBBRVA010000001.1:0-42706 GCA_038247295.1 Caldilineales bacterium
CTTTTGCAGATTGATCATCACTTTTTCTTCAGGGATCTTCAACTGCTTTAAGACGCTATTCTGAATAATGCGCACATTGGCCTGGTGGGGAATGATCAGATCAACATCGTCCGTTGTTAAGCCGGCACGCGCCAGCACACGCTGCGTGGCCTCGGCCATGACGCGCGTGGCAAAACGAAAGACAGCCTTGCCATCCATTTGCATATAATGACCACCGTTGCCCACTGTCTCCAAACTGGCGGGCATGGCACTGCCGCCGGCCGGTATGCTCAACGCATTGGCACCCGATCCATCGCTGCCCAACTCGATCGACATGATGCCGCCCGGTACATCGCTGGCAGCTACCAAGACCGCGCCGGCGCCGTCACCAAAGAGGATGCAGGTATTGCGGTCGGTCCAATCGACAAAGCGGCTCAACGTTTCTGCCCCAATCACCAACACATATTCGGCGTCACCGGCCAGGATGTGACCGCGCGCCATGCTCAATGCATAGACAAAGCCCGAGCAGGCCGCGCTCAGATCAAATGCACCGGCATTCACCGCACCAAGCGCATCTTGGATGATGCAGGCGGTGGCGGGGAAAATATATTCGGGCGAACTGGTGGCGCAGATGATCAAGTCTACTTTGTTGGGCGGGACATCCGCCAATTCCAATGCTTTACGCGCCGCCATCACCCCCAGCGAAGCAGAGGTCTCCTTCGGATCGGCGGCAACATGGCGCTCTTCGATGCCGGTGCGGCTGCGGATCCACTCGTCATTGGTATCGACAATCTGTTCCAGATCGTGGTTCGTGATCACTTTTTCCGGCACATGATAGCCCCAGCCGATGATTTGCGCATAGCGCCGACTACTTTCTGGGGCGGGCACGTCACCAATCGCTGGCGCTGGTATGCCGTTCACACTACCGTTCGCACCGTGGCCATTGGATCCCGAATTTACTTCATGATGATATGTTCCGTTGCTTTCATTCATAATGGCCCCTCTATGATAACAGTAATCGGTAAATAGTAAGTAGTAAGCAGTCACCGCGTCCACGGTTGACCTATTTACTAATTACTGCTTACTATTTACTAATAAAGCGCTACGCGTACTGCCGCAACATAATGCATGCATTATGGCCGCCAAAGCCAAAGCTGTTGCTCAACGTGACTCGCACATCCAGCGCTTGGGCATGCAAGGGCGTATAGTTCAAGTCACACTCGGGGTCAGGTGTATTCAGATTGATGGTGGGCGGGATCTTGCGGTCCTGAATTGCCTTGGCACAGACAATTGTCTCAATCGCGCCGGCGCCACTCAGGAGGTGGCCGATCATGCTTTTTGTGCTGCTAATGTGAACGTTGTAGGCATGTTCACCAAATACTTCTTTGATCGCTATCGTCTCGCCCACATCGTTGAGGCGGGTTGCTGTGCCGTGCGCATTGATGTAGTCCACTGCCTCGAGATTGACGCCATAGGCGGCAGCCTTGCGCAACGCCATCCGCATCGCATCGACGGCGCCGCGACCGCGTTGATGCGGCGCGGCCATGTGGTAGGCATCATTGCTACTGCCATAGCCGATCACCTCGGCATAGATATGCGCGCCGCGGGCCTTGGCATGTTCTTCGGTTTCCATAATCACAATCGCACTGCCTTCGCTGACCACAAAACCATCGCGGCTGTTATCAAACGGGCGACAGGCGGCGGCGGGATTTTCGTTGTGCTGGCTGAGGGCGCCCATAACATCGAAACCGGCCATAATTAATGGGGTAATCGCCGCTTCAGCGCCGCCGGCCACAATGGCATCGGCGTCGCCACGTCGCAACGCTTCGAACGCCTCACCACAGGCAGAGGTACCGCTGGCACAGGCGCTGACAACGGCGTGATTGATCCCGTGTAAATTATATTCAATGGCAATGCGCCCTGAAGCACTGTCCACCAGCATGTTGGGCACCATAAAGGGGCTGATTTTACGCAGACCTTTTTCATTAATCAATGCCTGATTTTCCAATACAGTCTGCAGGCCACCCACGCCACTGCCGACAATTACGCCGATCCGATTGGGCTCCTCCACCGTTAGATCCAGTTTTGCATCTACGATTGCTTCTTTGGTTGCCGCTAGCGCATACTGAATATAGGGGTCCATCCGGCGTGCTTCTTTGCGGTCCATATAGTTCTGTGGGTCAAAATTGCGCACTTCGCCGGCAAAGGTCGTGCGCAGTTCGCTGGTATCGAAACGAGAAATATGATCGATACCAGAACGGCCAGCGAGCAACCCTTGCCAAGTTTCGTCCACACTAAGACCCAAGGGCGTAATGGCGCCAATGCCCGTGATAACAACACGCATTGGTTGGTGTCCATTGCTGTAGCCATGCGAATTATTATGATTAGTCATAAAATCAGTTAAGTTCCTGTATGAATGTTGATAGCACGGGGAATGCGTGCCTAATCCACTTTGATTGTGTTTTCGTAATAAGCAATAACACGAAGCGGGCAGCAAAGTTGCGCCTGAAAAAGTGATCGGACGGTTGTTTTGTCAAGCATGGCCCTGACAATGGTTAAATCATACGGTTGAATCATATCCGGCCAGGAAGAGCGATGTCAATCCAAAATAGAGAAGGCGCTTCTGCCAAAGAAACGCCTTCTCTATTGCTGTGTAATTTATATTCTGTCGTGCTTCGCCAATTGCTCGCTTCAGCGCTTCTCGAGCTGGCGGATGGTAATGCTGCCAATGCCGCCCTCTACGGCCAACTCGACCTTATCTTTTGCCTGATCGTAGCTCGGCGAAATATACAGATCCTCGGTGTGCGCATAATCACCCTCGACATCGACACTGCCCAGGCCAGCTTCGGCACGAATGCGCAAAGCCAGGGTATCGGGTGCTAAAATGGTAATTTGCCCAACCCCACCATTGATCGTCGCCGCGAATGCACCCTTGGCCGGCAGCGTGATTGTTGTTTCCCCAACGCCTGTATCCACATCGAGCGCGGTGAGCGTGAGACTTTCTAGGTCTAGCTCGGCAGAACCGACGCCAGTGGAAATGCGCAGATCAAGCGGCGTTTGTTGATTCAACTGGAGATCCCATTGCCCGCCGCGGCCGGAAAAGCCAGAAAAAGGCAAGCCGGTGCTTTTGCTTTGTAAAGTATAGTAGGCGGTCGCCCCTTCCACCTTAAAATCGCGCTCGATCTGCTCATTGCGCAACGGCTGGATTTCGCCTTGAATCAACTGGCCGGCGGTGAGAAAACCGCCGACGGTTAAGCGGCTGACGCCAGGTGAAATCGTAACGACTGCTTTTTCGGCATCTTCTAGATTCTGGCGAATTGTCTGGCTGGGCAGATTACCGGCATTGACATTGCCGATGCCACCGAACCAAAGACCACCGCCGGCCAAAACTAGAATGACCAGCAGCGCAATCACCGCCCCAACGCCAGTGCGCCGGCCTAATAAAATGTCGAGCCCGGCCGCGATTAAGAGCACCGGCCAAAAGCGAAAGAGCAGTTCCCATACATCAACCGCAATCACGCCCATATTATTTAACAAGAAGAGCACGCCGAATGCAATCAATAACAGCGGCCCAAACAGGCTAACCCCTCGTCTCTCGCTATTCATGATCTACGCCTTTCAGTGTGTAAACACTGCTGTTTGTAACGGTTAACTTTGTTTGGCGAGCAAAGCCCGCCACAATTAGCTTTGTTTGGCGAGCAAAGCCCGCCACAATTAGCTTTGTTTGGCGAGCAAAGCCCGCCACAATAAAACTGCGCCCCCTACAATCAGGACAAATGGCCAAATGTAGCCAAGCGCGGCCTCAAATGAGACGCCGATTAGAATGCCCATGATCAGCAAAACGGCCGCTGGAATCAAGGCCCAACGGGTATTTTGCTGGTGCTGTTTGGGTAACAGCGCCACCAGGGCAAAGGTTACGCCCAGGCCGATAAAGAAGAGGCCACCGCTTTCAAAGTTAGGTAAACCTAACTCATCGACACCCGCCACCGCCGCCAGTGTGACCATAACGCCACCCGGAATGAGCGCCCACCAGTGTTCAGAATTGGCGAGATAGACGAGCACAAAACCCATGCCAATCGAGGCGAGAAAGAGCGGTCCGGTTACCGGGTCTAATGCGGCTGGACCAAATTCGCTGATCAGAGAAATCGTCGCCAGGCCCAATAAGGTGCAGCCTGGAATCGCTGCCCACCAGGCTGCCTGCCGATCGTTGAGAAAAAGATAGAGGAAGAAGAGCCCACCAGCGCCAAAAAGCACAATCCAGACAAGCGCGCTCAGGCCGCTGAAGAGCCCAAAATTTTGCAGTAGAAATAAGACACCACCGACAATCAACAGCAGACCCCAGATCGCATTGTTGCGTTTTAGATTATTATTTTGTTCATGGTTTTGCATAATAAATTTTCTCCTTACCGCGCTTTCTGCCGGCATCTTTGCCCACCCGCTACGCAGAACTATCTATTAAAATGTACACCACTCTATTATGAATTCCAATCACCATTAGGCGAGATCAATTCCTAGTCATACGACCAGTGTCTATCGGCTAAATGGCAATGTAATTAACACTACGCAACATGCAAGGAAGAGTTGCTAGTTATACTTGAAGAAAAAATAAACCCGAAGGGCAGCAAAACCCTTCGGGCTGAAACAGGCGTTAGATAAGCTGGGTTAGGACGAGGGACTACTGCGGTACATAGGGGGATGCTTCTTCGCGCGACCACCAAACGCGCAGCCGCCCACTGCCGCCGCGTTCATAATACTCAACCCGAATCGTATGCGTATCGGCGCCAATCCCAATGAAACGGTTGCGTGATTCTTGCGCGCCATCACGCCAGCTATCGATCACCAATTGATCGTTGATATAGACGCGTACGCCATCATCTGAAGTGGCGCGAAAGATATAATTGCCACCATCGAAGCGAAAGCGGCCCACCCAGCGCGCCGACCAATTATCGGTCGCAATCCCCCCTGGCACTGGCGAAGCGAAGCCCCAGTTGTAGTCGATGTACGCCGCACTGCGCGGTTCTGCCTGGCTCAATACGGGTGACCCAGCTAAGCTGACGCCGTTAAAATAAGTTGCATTCCAGACCCGTTCGTCATTGTTCAATGTATAGTTGAAGCGCAGGCTGGCCAGGCCGCCCACCTCGTAATATTCGATGCGCACGGTATGATTACCAGAAAGCGCGCGTCCCACGGTATAGGTTTCGCCTGTCGTGCCATGCCATTCGTCGAACATGATTTGATCATCCAACCAGACACGCACCCCGTCATCGGCGCCAAGGTTGAAACGATAGAAGCCAGGATTAAAAAAGATAGTGCGCACCATGCGGGCGGAAAAGGAATCGCTGCTGACGGCCGGGTCGGGGCGTCCTTCGCGCCAATTAAAGTCGATCGTGTTCGCCTCGCTGATCAGCACGGGTGCACCGTCTAACTGCGTATTGTTGAAGTAAGCGATGCGCCAATAGGCACTTGGCGCCGCGGTTGGGACTGGCGTTGGCGGCACAGGTGTAGCAGTTGCGGTAGGCGTGGCGATCGCGTTCGGCGTCGCAACTGGTACGCTATTCAGGCTACCGCGCCCTTCTGCCAAACGGATGTCGATCCAACCGTTGATATTATTGGGGCAACGAATTTGCCACCAGGTGCTCGTGCTATCCTTACCAATCAGATTACAAATCTGGTTGAGGGTTGCCTGGCCGGTGACGCCAAAGGCTGTGCTGGGACCCGCGTAAAGGTTAACTCGATCAAATTTGATGCGGACGGTGGGCGGCGTGGCTGGTGTTGCCGTCGCCACGGGGTTGCCCGGCAAAAGTTCGCTGACAACGATCAGTGGCACATCTGCCCCACTGGGGCGGATGTTGCCCCACACCTTGACCAAAATCGGCGGCTGCTGATCGCGCAGCGCTTCGATGCGTTGTTCTAACGTTGACGTTGCGCCAACAATCCCATAGACCACATTATTGGGCGTGATCAGGTAATTACCAAACGCCTGATCGTTGGCCTGACTCATGCGGCCTAGTAGTCCGTAGACCGCGCCGCTCTGTGGGGCGTTTTGTTCACCGGGAGAAAGCGATGGGCCACCACCAAAAACGCTGGGCAGATAAATCGTCGTGCGAGGTGGGGTGGGGGTTGGCGTCTGGGCAAAGAGCGGATCCGCCACCAGGGCGAGGAAAATGAGCAAAACAATCAGCTGAAAGCCGGATGAGCAGAACCGGTTGCGCATATTTATCCATTCCGCGTTACTTGCCAGCTTTGGATGTGATAGGGCGCTTCCAGCAGCGCCGCATGATATGTCGCCTGATCTGGAAAATAGCGCTGTGATAACAGACGGCCGTGGATACTTACCGCAAACGCATCGACTGCATAGGGCCAAGGATCAAAGTTGATCGTGGTGTCATCATAAGCCATTTGGATAGCGACGCGTGTCCCCGCATTATCTACCGGACAGTTCGCGATCAAGCGCGGCGTACCCCACGGCATGATCACCTGTAAACTGGCATTGTCACCAAATTGGAGCAGACGAGTATTGGCATCGACGACGCTATCTGCCAACGCTGCCAACATAATGGCATTAGCGGTAAATTCATGCCGAACCAGCGCTAACAACATTTGTTGATCGGCCAAGAAATCGGCGATCTGGGCGCGTAAGTCATCTGGCAGCGCGGTCAGATCACCACTTTCGTAGAGCAACGCGGCGTGCCGGCTAATCAAGACCGCAGCATAAGGCTGTTGCTCGTAGCTCTGATTTACGCCCCGTCGCCATAATTGCACCTTGGCCGACGGATCATCATCGTGAATAAAGTCCATCGGATAACCATCGGCGCGCAGTTTGGGTTGCAATTCCCATTCAAGCCAACCATTATCATGTTGGCTGATCGCCAGCATGGTCGCCGCATAAGGGTGGGGGGTGGCAAAATCACGGTTGCCCCAATGGCGGCAAAACTCTGCCGCCATGAGCGCGTGGCTGGTTTGATGAATGCAAAGCACCCGACCATCCGGCATGTCGCGTACAATCATAACAGAGATCCTTACCGAGCCTGTACAACGATTTTTCAAATCGTTCGTACATTGTAGGGGACTGATACGAACGATTTGAAAAATCGTCGTACATTACTTCTTGTTTTGCGTTCCGATTATAAAAAGACCAGTCCCAATCAAGCCGCCCAACACTAAGCTGCCTGCCGTTTGCCAACTCTTTAGCCTTAATCCACGTTGGCCCAGCCAAAGATGACCACTGAGCAGGGCTATGCCACTCAGCAATACTGGCGGCGGCACCGGTGCTTCGACGCCCGGTGTATTAAAAACCGCCTCCTGCATCTTATCGATCTGGTTTTCGATTTGTTGCTGGCTCCAGTGGAGATAGAATGGCAACAACAACGCGACGTAGAGCGTGCTTAGCGTAAATTTCAATTTATCCGCCGTTCAAAATGCGCGTGATCTGCTCCAAATGGATGCAATCGTGGCTGCCCACTTGCATCACCGCATCGGTCAAACTAAAGTGACCGCGCTCGGGATGGACACCCGCACGTTCCCATTGCTCGGCGCTCAACCCCTTAAAAAACTCGACATATTGCTGGCGCGATGCAGTTAGCGCTGCATAAGCCGCATGCAAATCTTGGTCGATGTAGGCGCGCTCAACAGCGAGTGCTTCATGATCATAGGCCGGCAACTTGGGGTATTCCTCGGCCAAGATCATTTGGGCGCGCTGCTGGAAGAAACCGTCGAAGTCGCGTAGATGGCAGACAACTTCGATGACTGTCCAGCCTTTGGGACCATCATGGCCGTCGCGCAAGGTTGTAGCAACGGCCTGGCTCACAGGCGTCAACACATTGCCCAGAATAGCAAGCGTCGTTTGCATCAAGGCAAGATGTCTTTGGCGAATTGGGCTCAGATCCATAGTCTTTCCTTTTGGTTTATGGGCGTATCCATCAGTTTATTCCCATCTTCGTTTTTGTACGCTTGTTGGAAGCACCGCCGCGCACGAAAAGCCAACTAGGTGCGACGATTAATCGGTGTCATCCGCTTCCACTGTGTGACCTGGCCGTTTGTAGCATCCAGGACGACGGCCGCGCCGTTTTCGAGCTCTTCCAGGTTGCCTTCCGCCCCGATCACGGCTGGCAACCCTATCTCCATGGCGACGACGGCGCCCAGGCTATCTAGGCCAGCTTCGCGCGTGATCAGACCACCGGCGCGCTGTAAAAGATGGAAACAAGTTTGGTCGATCCGATCCGCAAAGATAATGTCGTGGGGGCCGATCATCATTTCTTCGCCATTAAGCGGCGGTTGGATGCGCAAAATACGCCCAGCCACTTCGCGTTGACCGAGGCCAGCCCCGCGCGCCAATACCCGTTCGATCGTGCGCACAATCATTAGGTTGGTCGCGCTGCGTACACTGCCAACGGCCCCCGCCGTTAACACAATCGTGTCACCTTCGCTTACGAAGCCACGCGTGCGCGCTACGTTGATCGCATCATCGACCACTTCGTCGGTATTGTTTAAACGGCGGGTCAGCAGTGAATAGATGCCCCAATGTAGGCACATCTGGCGTTGCACCATCGGGCTGGGCGTGACGGCCACAATGGGCACTTTGGGGCGGAAGGCCGCGATCAAGCGGGCGGTGGCGCCGCTAACGGTTGGCGCAATAATCGCCTTCGCATGCACATCCGAAGCCGTTTGCACGGTGGCATGGCAGATGGCGCCAGCCGAAGTGAAGACGGTTGGCTGTTCGTAGACGATGCGCCACCCGGCGCGCTCACGTTCGCGCTCGGCCTCTTCGGCAATCTTAACCATTGTCTGAACCGACTGCACGGGATAGGCGCCGCTCGCCGTTTCGCCGGAGAGCATAATTGCATCACTGCCGTCAAGCACAGCATTGGCCACATCGCTGGCCTCCGCACGAGTGGGGCGTGGGTTACGGATCATCGAGTCCAGCATCTGCGTGGCTGTGATCACCGGTTTGGCCGCGGCCAAACATTTGGAGATGATCATCTTCTGCACCATCGGCACGGTTTCGGGCCGGGTTTCGATGCCCAAATCACCGCGCGCCACCATGATCGCATCTGATGCCTGGATAATGGGGTCGATATTGCGCACCGCTTCCGGTTTTTCGATCTTAGAGATGACTGGAATCGCACGGCCAAAGGTAGAATCGCGCTGAATCAGCGCTTTCAGTTCTTCGACCTCGGCCGGGCCACGCACAAAGCTCAAGGCAATCCAGTCCGCCTGACGCTCCAATGCAAATTTGACATCTTCGCGATCTTTTTCGGTGAGGGCAGGAATATCGAGCGATGCATCTGGCAGATTCATGCCCTTATTATCGCTCAGTAGGCCGCCTACCACTACGCGGGTCCTAATCTCTACTTCATTCGCCTCGACGACGACGACTTCCAAGAGTCCATCGTCGATCAAGATTGCTTCTCCAGGGCGCACCCGATTGGGCAGA
This sequence comes from Caldilineales bacterium, assembly GCA_038247295.1. Lineage (GTDB taxonomy): Bacteria > Chloroflexota > Anaerolineae > Caldilineales > Caldilineaceae > JAPLGZ01. Next base: position 9,413 of record JBBRVA010000001.1, read on the forward strand.
TCTTTATATTGAATCGGCACTCGGCCTGGTCCGCCGATGATATCTTCGCTGGTCAAGATCAATTCTTCGCCCTGCTTGAGCGGTACGCCCCCAGGTTGCATCTTGCCCACGCGCAATTTCGGGCCTTGCAAATCGGCCAGGATTGCGATTGGTTTTTGCAATTGTTCGGAGACAGCTCGCACGCGATCGATCGTTTCGCTATGATATTCATGGGTACCGTGGCTCATATTTAGCCGGGCCACATTCATGCCGGCTGTTACTAATTGGGTCAGAATTGATGTTTCACGACTGGCAGGACCGATCGTGCAGATAATTTTAACGCGGAGCATGGTCCCCCCTAAAGAAAGACACTCGCAAATTTTTTACATACAAATGTTTTATCAACGAAATAATTCTCTTATCCTACCACAAGATCATCCAGAATAAGAAGTTTAAGGATTTTTGTGGATGCTTTATTGGATAGAGTGCTAAATCAAAAGGGTGTGATTCATTTGGGTTGAGGAGGCAGCGTTCTCTAACGCTGCTCTGGTCGCATTAGAGAATGCTCCCTCCTCGTTCAACTCAGATGAAACACACCCAAATCAAAAGGGGAAAATTTAGGGATTAGATATTGGGTATTACTCGCTTACTATCCAATATCTAATCCCTATGTATGTACGGAACTTATTTGTTTACTCTGTTGTGTTGTACGATAACCGCTACTTGTTGAACGCCGGCAGTTTTTTGGGCGGACACACAGTGGCGCGAGAAAGATGGCGAGGGCTAAACATACGGAGTGGATAGCGCAAGCTGGCTATGCACCCCGCACTATAAAAGTGGTTGACAATCAACGATCAACAACGTTGGTGATTCGCTTGTCACCGTTGTACAAGCATCGTTGTGCTCGTGATAAGGTGCATTTATAAGACCGCACTACGCTCCATTTCTCGGCCATCGACACTCTCTTGCACGCCCCGTTCTTGGGCTTCGGCCAAAGAAATTTCACCGGCATCGTGGCGGGCGCGAGACTGATGAAACTCCTCATTGGTCATGCCTAGGGGCTTTTCGTCGAGAATTAATTTGTGCAACCCCAACCGTAAGCCTTTGAGTGTGCGTTCTAAGGGCTTTTCGCTGTATATCTCGGCAAAAGTTGCCACAGCCGTATCCGGATCCAGCGGTGCTAACTCATATTCTCGCGCCAATCGCTCGCGGTGGAGCGCAATCCAGAAGTAGATATCTGCTTCTGTCCGGTTGGGAAAATGTTCAAGCAAACGATAGTGGCGGATGGCTTCAACTACGGGCATATAGACGTTGTCATACCAACTCACAACTGCCTCTGCCCAAGTCAGACGTGTCTTGCTCCCCGTGCGCGCTAGATCTAGATTGCGCAAATAGCGATGCACTTCGATATGTTCTAACATCATCGCATACCGGCCCGGTTCGGTTAATGTTAAACCATGATCGGGGCGCAATTCATCTAAGTGAGTTTCATTTAAGAAATCAGTATATTCGGCTTTAATTAGCCATTGGTCGCGTTCAAAATCATCCGCTGTCAACGGAACTTCGGTTTTTACTTCGGTCACATAGGCTTCGATATGGCTGGCATCATTGGCGCGCGCCACACTGACGCGATGGTTGCCATCGCGCACAAAATAGACTTCACCGATTTTAAACAGTTCCACGGGCGGTACTGTTTCTAACGCATTCATCGCCGCATCGAGCCGCGTCCAACGTTCTTGGTTGGCGCTGGCGCGGGGCAGGAACGTGCGCGTAAAGTCTCGGTAGCGTCCCACGCTGCCGACAATACGATCCAGCCGCACCATCTGGGTGCCGCGTTCAATTTGCTGGCGCGCATTCACGCGTTTGGCTACTTCTTCAAAACTGAACAAAGTGTTCTGTTCACCGGTCATCAGGCCCATCACATCCGACAGTTGAGCCCGGACGACACTCCGCTTAAATCTTTCTCTGGCCTCGGAAAATTGCTGTTCACTTGGCATTGGTACTATCTCCTCTAATTGCGATTCTTACATCGGATGCCGCTCGCTAAACTTCATTTAGAGCGCTACTTTGCGCAATGCGCAGCCATAAGAGCGTCTTGATGTAACCCCGCAAGTCTTGCGCGTTTCGTTCGCTTGCTAACCCATCGAAGGTGCATGCTGAACAAATACGTTTACATAGGACAGATGGATACTTTCTGCCCTCATCACCAATTCTACTTCGCAATTCTCTCAATGTATGATTAATATTGCGTTAACAGGATATCAGTGTATATTTAACACTAATCCTCTTCCAGTATTATAACATAGGTTTGCCAAAGATTACTGACGAGTTTGTTACAAAATTTCAGACCATTTCTATACACAATGCCAAAAACCGGCCTGTGGTAGAGGCCGGTTGATTTTTACACTGGATCGGACCTTAAGCGATTGGGTTTACGGCACAACCTGCCAATGCCGTACAGATATCGGCGCGCAAACTCATGCAGTTGACACCCTGCACGACACCTTCTTTAGCCGGCACCTCCGCCGCCTGAAAGCGAATAATTTTGCCCAATTTTGAGATCACAAAAAGATCATGGTGCTCATCAACGGCGAACGCGCCCACTAGCGCATCGGTCTTCATCGCCACTTTACCACCTGCCCCTGGTGATTTATTGGCCCCAAAGCCGGCCAATAGACGAACAGTACCCTTACCATCGGCGCTTAGCAGAAAGACACCGCCATCAGCACTAGTCGCTGCGACGGCAACCACTTCATCATTGGGGTCAACGCGCATCCCTAGACAGCCGCGCACCGGCACCAAACGTTCCGAAAAGCGAATCGCCTGTCCTTGGCGTGTCGCGAGCAATAATTCATCGTTGCCAGATGTCCAACAGGCGCCGGCAGGTGGGCCACCTTCGCTGATATTGTAGAGAACGGTGCCCGGTTGCAAGCTTTTGCCTAGGTATTGGCTGCCAATCCGGCGCACCTGACCCCGTTTTGTCGCCAGCGCGACATAAGATCCGCCGCGGTCGGCAAAGGTCAGGGCTAAGTGTTCATCGGGCCGCAAAGGGAAATTTTCGAGCAGTGATTGACCACGGCTGCGCACTTCCGCCTCTGGCAATTCACTGACGGCCAAACGAAAGGCGCGCGCTTGATTGGTAACCAGAATCAGGCCCGCGCTTTCGTCGGCGATTACCAGAAAGGCTGGTGGATCACTGGCTGCGCTGTCGAGATCAAAGACGCCCATGCCGCCCCGCCGCTGACGCGAATAGAGATGGCGGGGCGTGCGCTTGCCGATGCCGTTCGCGCTGATCGAGATAACGTTCATCGTGGTGGGCGGCTCATTCGGCTCCATCGGAATCTCGTTGCGCGCCCCTCTATTTTCGCCATCCGCCTGGCGCAGGGTTTCTAATTCTTCTTCCAACGCTTCAATATAGGCCATCACTTCCGGGGTGATAGCACTTAAATCGGGTCTTTCTACAGCCATAGTTTTATCCTGCTAGTTTCAAAGGTAAGTAGGTGAATTTAATTCGCGGGAAGGGTGGCCGCAATCTGCAAAATATCCAGCGCATACTGGCGGCTTTCTGGTGGCAATTCATCCCAACCCAAGCCCGCTGCCAGATGCTTCAACACCTTGTCAATGCCCCAATTATAAGCGACCAACATCCATTCGGCCTCCGGGCGTCCCTGCTTGCCAAGCATCGTGCGCAGGTAGTCCAGATAGACGGCGGCGACGAGGGCGTTGCTGTAGCTGTCAAATGGATCCGACATTTCGACGACGGGCGCCCACTCGCGCCATGTATTCGGCATAATCTGCATCAAGCCCATCGCCCCTCCATCGCCCAGCGCGACAGAGTCGAAGCTACTTTCGATATAAGCCTGAGCCGCCAACATGCGCCAACTCAAGTCGTAACGCCGGCCGATCGCACGAAACATCTGCTGATAGGTCAGGTGTTGCTCTGGTGCGGCCGGTTGGACATCCGCTATGGATGCCGCTGACGCTGGTTGTTCGACTGGCGCCACTGCTAGATTCGGCGCTGGATCACCGGGCGCTGAGATCTGGGCCGGCAAAACTAACGGCACCGCTGGGTCTAGCGTAGACACCGGGATTGGTTGGTTGCCGTTGTTCTGATCTGCATCTAGCGCATTGATGATAGGTGATGCCCCTGGTGCATTTGTCAACGGGTTGGGCTGATTGGCTGGCAAGTTGACCATGATCGTGATGACGGGCGGCGCAGCAACTTGATTTGTGATCGGCTGGCTAGCTGCGCTTTGGCTGGCACGCAGGACAAGAAAGCCCATCAGCAGCATTGCCCCGGCCCCAACCAGCGCCAACAGGAAAAAACTCAACAGCGCCCCCACATGCCAGGGCCGGAACAACGGTTTGCAATCAACCTCGACCGTGGCACTGCGCGCCGACCCTGGCTCATCCATTGGTGTAATTAACATACGGACCGTGGTGGCGTTCGGTTGCAAACCAAAAAGTGACAAGTTGCGGGCGGTCACGATGACTGGCAGTTGCGCGGTCTGGCCCGGTTGCAAGGTAACAGTAGACGGTAATTTGGGTGCTGGGGCAAGCGTACGCTGCTTTGTATAATTGCGATATACAGGTCGGACGCGCCCTTTCGTGGGCGTACGGGTGACTCGTTTCGCTTTTGGTGGTTCGTGGGTGGCTACCGGCAGGCGAAATTCAACACGCAGTTGGCGACGCGTATCGGCGCCTTGCAGACGAAAAGTTGTGGCGCAATTGCTCCGATTGGTGACGGGTACGGTCATGTGCGCTGTACGCTTAAACCAAGAGAATGTCATCGCCTGGGGTCGTGCTTGGCCTACACTAAAATCTACATAAGGTTTAATGACGAGCAGCGCGCTAAGGCGGCTAAAACGCTGTGGATATTCGGGCGCACGCACTACAACGGCAAGCGGATGATCACCAGCGGCAACTTTGGTTGACTGCGGGGGTGTAATAATGATAGTGCGTGTGGTGCGCTCCCCTGGATGCAAAAGGGCATGCAGCGGCAAATGGGCCGGTGTGGGCTCGCCATCCCGCCCTGGCGTCGTGATCCAACGCTCATCGATCCAGCCATCGACGAAGATCTGAAAGAGCGCTGTGCGGTCGCCCTTGTTGCACAGGGTTAGCTCTAATGTGGCAGCCGTACCTGCCGCAACTGTCACGTGACGCTGATCTAGTGTGGTGACAATTACATCGTCGAGGTGATCGGGGATGGTCTGATCCTGGGGCGCGACCTGCTGCGCCGGACGTTCTTCCACCTCCGTGGCTTCGCCCTCGATTTCGATTACCTGCCAATTGCGCAGCAACGAAGGCAAGCCGGCAACGGGTGTCTCGTCAGGTTCGTAGATTGGGTTTTCTGGTTGAGATTCAGAATCGTCAAGCATGGGCTAAGTTTCGCTCATTCAAAGATGGCTGTCAATTCTACGGAAAGCTTACCAGGTTGTGAGGAGCGCAGGCAAATCAACTGGGTAGACGGCTAGACCTACTTGCTTTGCGGTTGTCCACAATGCTTTATCAAAGGTCGCCATCGTTACGGTTTCACCAAGCACTAGTTGCCAACTGAAGGCAGCCGAGAGATGAACTGCATCATAGCCGCGCAGTCCAAAATCCCATGCCCAAATGGCGGCTTGATTAACTACCAACTCGTTCACTTCAATGCGGTAGATATTGGCCCAATCATTTTGAAAAATGACCAAACTGTGATTTGCCTGGCTTTTCGTTGCAATGCCTGTTCGCACCGATTTGGCGAACGCCGCGGCCATTTCGGCGTACGTAATCCGTGCCGTAGCAAACACATTGAGCCTCTGGATAAGGACGCGTATGTCTGCGCCACCAGGCTCGATCGAGTAACGTTTGATCAGTGCGCTGGTATCGAGATAGAGATTCAATCGCGGTTTTCCAAAACAAGCTGGGCGAGGGTTTTTTCAGCATTGGGCGCTAGGTGGACCAGTTCTGATTCATCAATTGGTTGAACCTTTTTCCCGCTCCAAGAAGCAAAGCCCGCATCGATCATCTCTTGCAGGCGCTCCTCCCTCGTTTTGGGCAACGGTACAATTCGTCCAATAGGTTTGCCATGTTCCGTGATCGTTAGCGTTGCGCCGGCTTTCACTTGTTGCAAGTAAGCGCTCAATTGCGCTTTCAACTCTCTAATACCAACAGTGGTTTCTGGCAGCGCGGTTTCTGCCGCAGATGATTCTATCATTACTTGGTTCATCGATTATATTTCCCCCATCGCGTCCATATACCCAATCTTTTGAGACTACAATGTATCATTTGTGTCTACAATTGGCAAATTACCGCGCAAGGTGCAGGAGCAGGTTGGCATCGATCTTTTCCAGGCTGGTGATTGTCCGATCTGGCCAGCGCACTTCCAGTTTTACCAATTGAGCCGCGGCTGGAAAGCCAAAATGCACGCGCGGTGGATCACCGGTTAGATAGCCACTGGCGGCGCGTACGTCACGCGTATAGATGCCAGTGCTGGTGTGTAGAATTAATTGTGCGCCGATGGCCTGGCGATTTTGACTTTGCGGCCAGTCCAATTCGACTTGCAAATTGTCCCCACCACAAAGCTGATTCTCGAATAATTGGGCTGGGCTGCGCAGATTGTTGACGACAATCTCCAGGTCACCATCGGCATCCAGATCAGCCATGCCCATGCTGCGTCCGCTGGCGGTGCTATTAAGCTGCCACTGCGGCATGGCTGTAAAGCGCCAGCCATCCTCATTGCGAAAGGCCTGGTTTTCCTCCACCAATTCGTGGTTGGGCAAATGGCCAAAAATCTTCTCTTCGATCATACCGTTGACAATGTAGAGATCGAGATAGCCATCGTTGTCCAGGTCGCCAAACCTGGCCGCCCAACTCCAGCCTGTCCCGTTGATCCCCAAACTGGCGGCCAAATTAAAATAACGACCCTGGTCATCGCGCGTCTGGAGGACATTTTCCATCACCTGCGGATCATCGACGGTATGTTCTTCCGCCATCATGTCAAGCATCATTGGCTCCCAAGCGGCCATATCCTCAGCGGCGTACGGTTTCATGTCAGAGGCAAAAAATTCCGCGACGCCATCATTGTTGACATCGCCCTGATCGAGGCTCATGGTGCTGTGCGTCGTGTTGACAAAAGGTGTTGCCGCCGTCCAACCGCCATCGGTCTGCACCCAAGCTTGATCGCGTACAGCAAAATCGTTGCCAATCCAAATGTCGAGGCGCTGGTCGTGATTGATATCAAACAGTGCCACGGCCAGCGCCTGTGCTTCGCTGGCCAGCAAGGTAGGGTAGAAACGTCCGTCCCGATTTTCGTAATAAATGACACCGCCCCCTTGGTTGAGCAAATAACTGTTACCCAAGTCCGAGAGAAAACCAGCATCATAGGAAGCGGTGACCAGATCCAGATCGCCGTCACCATCCAAATCCCCCCAGTTCAAGGCATAGGCGGCTTTGGCTACGCCGGGCAGCACCGTCTTTTCAAAATTGCCGCCTGTGTTACGCCAATAGTTGAGCGCACCGGTATTGAGCGTCAACACAATATCGCGCCATCCGTCCGCATCAACGTCCACCACTGTGATCGCACGGGTTGGACCTTGACCAAAGGTCGTCTTGCGGAAATTTAGACCGCCCTCATTCCACAAAATCGTATTTGGTTCACGATAGCTGCCCAGAACAAGATCAAGGTCACCGTCATTGTCCAAATCGTTGATGGCCAGGCCAGCGCCATTTGCATCAAATTGGCGTATGATTCCATCAACCGTGGTTGTTGTATGGTCCAACGTATGCGTGACAAAGGTATCGGTGCAATCCGCAGGGGTGGCAAGGGGTGTCTTACGCACAAGCAGAGACGCAGTCTGTACAGGTACAGACGCAGGAGTGGCAGCGCTCTGCTGCGTTCCTGGTAGGGTGCATGCCCCGAAAATTTGAACGAGCAAAATTAGCCCAATGACGCCAGTAGCCTTATGGCTCATCCATTCACTCCCTTAACCTATCGCCTACCACCATTGATCCGCATTGGCGGGCTGTATTCACCCTGCAAAAGCACACATTCGGAGAAATTCGCTGCCAACTCTATCCCAAGTGTAAACCTAATCACAGACTTAGTCAATCATCTCGTCATGATGGAGTAGCCGCTCTTTTACGCCTAGCTTGCTGATTTGTTGTGGATACACAACGCGTGCTCTATAATAGCGCCGGTTTCATCCTGGAAAACGCTCGCTACAGATTAGGTGCAATTGCGCATGGCGATTGCCCAGTAAAAACTGAGCGATCTGTGATATTCTAGGCAAATCGCCAAACGAGCAATGAATTTATCGAGAAATGGTATTCATAGGATAGGCGGGCGGCTAAACAAAGCTGTGAAATCGCCGACCCCAGGTCGGACGTATCCTGTGGATAATGAAGATTAATTTGGACTTATTGAAAATCTAATGACAAAACTTGTAATTGTTGAATCACCGACCAAAGCCAAAACTATCCGTAATTACTTGCCCAAAGAATATCATGTCGAAGCCAGTATGGGCCATGTGCGCGACTTGCCCGCTTCGGCCGCCGAAGTGCCGGAAGAGCACAAAGGCCAACCGTGGTCGCGCCTGGGCGTGAATGTGGAACAGGCATTCGATCCGCTCTATGTCATACCGGCGACGAAGAAGAAAGTTGTTGCCGAACTGCGCAAGGCGCTCAAAAATGCCGATGAATTAATTCTGGCGACCGACGAAGACCGCGAAGGTGAAAGCATCGGCTGGCATCTCTACGAAGTGCTCAAGCCAAAGGTGCCAGTGCGCCGCATGGTCTTTCACGAAATCACACGTGAAGCGATCCAGAAGGCGCTCAAAGAGACGCGCGCCATCGATCAAGACCTTGTGCATGCCCAAGAAACGCGCCGTATCCTCGACCGCCTTGTTGGCTATACCGTGTCACCCTTGCTCTGGAAGAAGATTGCGCGTGGCCTCTCGGCCGGGCGTGTCCAGAGCGTGGCGGTGCGGCTGCTTGTGCTGCGCGAACGCGAACGCCGCGCCTTTCGCTCGGGCACCTACTGGGACCTAAAGGCGCTGCTCAACAAGCGGCCCGACCAGCCAACTCATCGCTTTGAAGCGAATCTGATTTCGGTGGGCGGCGTGCGCGTGGCCAGCGGCAAGGACTTCGATGAAAATACCGGCCGGGTGGCAGACGCTAAAAATGTGCTGCTGCTCGATCAGCGGCAGTCCGAAGCGTTGCGCGACCGGCTACTCAAAGGGCTCTGGCGGGTGACCGATCTGGAAGAAAAAGAGGCAACACGTTCGCCGTCGGCCCCTTTTACAACCAGTACGCTGCAACAGGAAGCCAACCGCAAGCTGGGTATGGGCGCCAAAGAGACAATGCGCGTGGCGCAGAAGCTGTATGAAGAAGGCTACATCACCTACATGCGTACCGATTCGGTTAACCTGAGTGAGCAAGCCGTGCAAGCGGCGCGCCAGCGGGTCACCGAACTGTATGGCGCCCAATATCTGAGTGATAAACCGCGCCACTATGCCACTAAAACTAAGAACGCTCAGGAAGCGCATGAAGCGATTCGGCCCGCCGGCGACCAGATGCGCCCGGCCGACGCGCTGCCGATTTCCGGGGACGAACGCCGACTCTACGATCTGATCTGGAAACGCACGGTTGCCACACAGATGGCCAATGCCCGGCTCAAATTTACCACCGCTACGATTGGTGTCGAAGATGCACTCTTCCGCGCCAGTGGACGCACCGTGCTCTTCGCGGGCTTCTTCCGTGCCTATGTCGAAGGGTCGGACGATCCAGAAGCAGCCCTGGAAAGCCAAGACGCACCACTGCCGCCGCTGGTTGTCGATGAGCAGGTCGATTGTCGCGATCTGGAAGCGGTGGGCCACGAAACCAAGCCGCCGGCGCGTTATACCGAAGCGACATTGGTCAAGGCGCTCGAAGCTGAGGGCATTGGCCGGCCCAGCACCTACGCGTCGATCATCGACACCATCCAGCAGCGCGGCTATGTCTTTAAACAGCGCAAGGAATTGGTGCCCACTTTTACCGCCTTCGCTGTCACCGAATTGCTGGAAGATCATTTCAACGATTTGGTTGATTTGAACTTTACGGCCACCATGGAGCAAAAGCTAGACGACATCGCCAATGGCGAAGCCGACTGGTTGGCTTATCTGCGCCAGTTTTATCAGGGCGAAGGGGGATTGGAAAACCAGGTCAAGGTCAAAGAGGCGGGCATCGACGCACGGTTGGCCAGCGGGGTAACGCTGGAAGATCTGTCCGCCGAGGTGCGGATTGGCCAATTTGGTCCTTTCCTGGCCAAAGAGGTAAATGGCGAACGGCTGACGGCCGGTTTGCCACCCGATTTGCCGCCGGCTGATCTGTCGGAAGCGATGGTCGAGCAGTTGTTGAGCCAAAAACTCGACGGTCCCCAAAATCTGGGTGCAGATCCGGTGACTGAACGCCCAGTTTTGCTCAAGGTCGGCCCCTACGGCCCCTATGTCCAGCTGGGCGAAGAGAGTGCGGATAGCAAAGCCAAACCGAAGCGCGTTAGTCTGCTCAAAGGCATGGAAGCGGGTAGCATCGATCTGAACATGGCGCTCCAACTCTTGAATCTGCCGCGCAGCCTGGGTGAACACCCAGAAACCGGCAAAGAGGTCAAGGCTGGCGTAGGACGTTTTGGTCCCTACGTTGTTTATGATGGCGCCTTTGTCAGCTTGAAGGCGAGCGATAGTGTGCTCGATATTGAGCTAGACCGCGCGCTTGAATTGATTGCGAGCGCCGCTGAGCGCAAAGGTAAACGTGGCGCCAGTGGCAGTACCGGCGGCAAAAATGTGCTCAAGGTGCTGGGTGATCACCCTGATGGTGGGCCTGTGCAGGTGCTAGATGGCAAATATGGGCCGTATGTGAGCTATCAAAAGATTAACGTGACCCTGCCCAAAGAGATGAAGCCAGAAGAGGTGACGTTGCCCCAGGCATTGGCCTGGTTGACAGAAAAGGCTGGCACGAAGCCATCCGGCAAAACCACAGCGCGCAAGAAAGTGAGCAGCGCAAAATCGCCAACAGTTGCAGCCAAGACTAAGAGCCCAGCCACGAAGAAAGCGCTTCCGTCATCTACCAAAAAAACAGCCGCCAAGACGACCAAGAAGCAGAAAGCATAAGCTCATCTGGCAAAGTGCGCAAACCGGTGTTTTGCGCACTTTGCCAGATGAGTAAAAAACATAAAGAAAGCGCTCTAGTGTTAGAGCGCTTTCTTATATCTCCAGATAAATTTTCCATGCCTTAGGCACTTCGCCCGACGCCACCAGATAGTCTACGCGCGGTGTCTTGGGTTCCCAGTGCATCGGCATACCCGCCTCATGGGGTGTGCGATCACCCTTGCGCTGGTTGCAGTGCGGGCAAGCGCAGGCCGTATTGCCCCAGGTGTTGCGCCCACCCCGCGAACGTGGAATGACATGGTCAATCGTAAAATCACTCTTCATCAGCAACTTGCCGTGCTGTTGTTCACCGGCGCGCGTATTACAATAGACACAGCAGTAGTTGTCGCGCTGCAAGACACCGCGTCGGCTCCAGCGCACGCCGCGGCGGGGCACCTTCACATAGCGCCGCAAGCGGATTACCGTTGGGATCGAAAGCGAGTTGGTAATGCCCGCGATGGTTAATGTCTCGTCCGTCACCGCGTCGACACCGCCGCGTAATAACAGCGAAACGGCTCGGCGCTGCGGGATAACCGCCAGCGGTTCATACGTTGCATTCAGCAGTAATACAGCCTCCACGAAAGCCTCCATCATGCTCCGGCTATGCTTGCAGGGCAACACTGCACGGTTCTACACAATGTACCCTACAAAAATCAGGGCTGTGTAGTGCGTGGTCTACCCCACGTAACCTAGCATATCTATGTATATTATACCAGGGGATATGCAATACACAAGACTACGCAAACACGCACTACACTAGCTGTTGATAAATTCCTACGTCATTGTCCATCCATTTTGTGCAACGAACACATCGTTTACCCCATAATACACTTTCTATATTAAAGAACGATTAATTACTTGTTCACAGATTTATAGGAACAAGGTTGAGCAATTGGGTGACAGGGGAATCATCCAAATCTTCGTGCAGACCAAATGTGAGCCAACCGGCGGGCGTATGCGCGCGGGGCGTTGTCAAGTGCAAGGTGGGATGAAGCTGAAAAGTTAATTCGACACAAGCCATTGGGCACTCGATTGCCGTAACGCAGCTTTCGCCATCGCCCTGGCGCGCATGCCCATCACCAATCGAGAAGAGCCCACCCGGCACCGCAATTGGTAAATAGAGCGTACTGCCCGCCACCAATTCTTTACAATCCAAGTTGCCGCCGGTCACACGCGGCGGCACTGTGGAATGTAACCCAGGTTCGGCGGGGGGCATCCCCATAACCCCCATAAACGGTTGCAATGCCACGCTTTGTCCGTATTGATTTTGACCGCGTAACCGGGTTATGTCGAGCGTCCACAGTAAATAGGTGCCTTGATCCGCCACACGTAGCCGCATATTCACCTGATGCGGCCAGCCCCCAACCGCGGTAAAGCCCCACTGCCCTGGCTTTACTCTGTTTATTTGCACGGCCAGGGTCATTCCAGGCTCTGCTCCGTTAATGGCGACGGGACCATACAAGGCATGACCATTTTCTTGGCCAGCGGGGCGAGGGGTAAATTGGGCCGGGGGCTGATCGTAGCGCGTAGACTGGCGTGGGGCAAGGTTCCAATCTGCATCCAATGTGCGAAAACGAACCGTATCACCCGATTCGATGGTTAGGATGGGGGCAATATCACGCGAGAAGGCGCCATGTAGCGTCCGTTGCTCTGCTTCAACCGTGTATAATGGCATAAGATTTCCCCATTAGTAGATTAACTGATGATTAACATATTATTAATTGTCAGCCCAATGTAAGGGTTCAAGCTTGAATTGGATCCGTTTTTACCCTATTATCCTATTAATCTTCCTTACTAGAGCCCACTTTGCTGCTCCACGTAGATTAAAAAGTGGGTGGTGAGGCTTGTTTTAGACCGATCTATGCTGGGGTAGCCCCCTGGTCTTCACTTTACAATCTACTTCTCAAAAAACTACGACAGTTTTTAAGATCCACAGCTTATGTCCGACGAGGGAGTCGGGCTCGGCCTTTGGTCGCAGCCACTCCTTCGTCGGGCGTCATCTGTGGCTTAAAATTTTAATTCATTTATTCTCATTGCGACCCAGTCGACGCAGCTTTGATGCCAACATTGATGGTATTGGGCGTGGGGACAACGAAACCATGTCGAGCACACAACGGATTTACCGAGCGCTTACGTTATTGGCCGTGGGAGTTTTCACAATTATGGTCGCAGCCAAGATTTTGATGTTATTTGCCAAGTTGGTCGGATTATAGTCACAATGCGTTCTTCTTGTCTATCAGATTGTCAGCGTTTATGCTATAATTGCCACCATCAGGGACCGGACGTAGACACTTTGGGAGAAGAGCTGAAAATTACAGACCTTTCTCTGAAGCGGCCGCGATCGGGGAAATCGGCCTGATTTTGATTTTCATGATTCTAGTCGCCCGCGTGGCGCAAAGAAGGGCGCTGCTTTGTTTCCACAACCGAATGAGCCGTACGAGATCGAGCCGTTGCCCGCTGCGCGCATGGACCGTTTCTCCCCTTTGGCGCGTCGCCGATATGCCTTACTCCGCGAAACCCAACGTTCTGATCGCCAATTTCCTTATGCGTTGCTCATCGTCATTCTCTTTCAAACGATGCTGATGGGCTGCGCCATTCTCTTTTTGGCTACGCTCGTCTTCTTCAACGTCGCCGAATTCTTTTTTCGCAGCCAAGAAGTTGATCGTTTATCGGTGGCTCTGTTGCAAATAACGCCCTCTGTATCGGAAGCCTTGGCGTCGCCAACCGAGGAACTGTCGCCTACAGCTACCCTGGAAGCAGCATCAATCCCCGTCTCCACATCTGTTTTAATGGATGCAACGCCGACTCTCGATCCTGCAGCCATCGGTTCGCCTCTAGCGCTGTCAACACCTTTTGCGCCGCCAACCGCGCTGCCCTTCCCGACCGAGACACCCTTTGTCGCCCCACCGGCGCAACCTGCCATCTCGCCGGATCTGCAAGCGTACGTGGCTCAGGTTTTCACGCCAGCCGACAATTTAGCAACCGCCGTCAATACGTTGGCCCAACTAGTTCAAAATCCAAATTTGAATGATCAGGCATGGATCGATAGCGCCAACTTCCAACTTGGTGTGCTGCAGAGCTCGCTCAGCGCGCTCGAATTCGTTCAGCCATTACCTGGGGCTGTTGATATCCATAATGCGCTGATTGGCGCGTTGGTTGATTGTCGTACCGCGGTAAGCTTCCTGACTGAAGTTATCAATAATCGCGATCCTAATCAGTTGAGTAATGCGACAGTATATGTCCAAAGCTGCAACACAATGGTTGCTCAACCCGCCCAGCAGATTCGCGCATACTTTGGGACGGCGCCGACAAGCCCGTAATATCCCGCAAAATTGGCCACATCGGTTCTCACTGAGTCTGGAATAAATCGCAGGTGAGTTGAATGTGCCCGAGGTGGGTTGCACTATGTTCTACCACATGCAGCAAACAATCGCGCCGGGTCAACGTTTCCGCACCCAGCCCACCCGTCATGCGAAATTCCGCCGGTGGTTCGGCTCGCTCATCTAGCGCGCTAGCCGGCAGCTCGTCCAACACAGTATGCACGTCATCGATCCATTGTTGATAACGCACCAGCAATGCTGGGCCTGATCCCTGGGCGCGAAACTCGGCGGCGCGATTACGCGCAATCGTGCGCCCACCTACCAACGCTAATACCCAAAATTCACCCATCCCAACCGTGTGCATTGCTAGGGCGTAGATTGTATTCGCATCGGGCACGGGCATGGGCCGGTTTAACACTTCGTCGGTCAAGTTTTCGATTTTTACAACGATGTCACGCGCGATTCGTTCGATTACGCTCGCGATTTGGGCGGCTTCGCTTTGCATGAATATACCTCCTTACCCTCTGTTTTATCTCGTTGTAGGCCACCAATTGAAGTTTCATGAATCAATTTAAAATAATTCCAGCTAATTGTATGCTTCTCTACCAGACTTTGAGCAAAATTACACCCCAATAGATCAATTTTAAGACTTCACGCCGCCATCATTATTCGGCTTTTATGATAAAATATCGGTATCTATGATGGCTGTTTCCAGCGGTACAAAACTAACCGACCAACAACGGGCAATCGTTGCTCACAATCATGGACCAGCCCTGGTCTTTGCTGTCGCTGGCGCGGGTAAGACCACGGCAATGGTTCATCGCATCGAACGCTTGGTGCGTGAGCGCATCTTTGCGCCCGAACAGATTTTGGCAACCTCCTTTAACAAAGCGGCGAATGATGAGATTCAGGCTGCTTTACGCCGTTGGCCGCCTTGCAGTGGCGTTCAAGTAAAAACCTTGCACGCCCTTGGTTTCCAGATTATCCGTCAGGCCGCCAAAGCGGGGCATCTGCCCTACATCCAAGTTAACAAAATCAAAAACCATGTCGAAGGGCTAGACCGCCAACTGCTTTATAGCACCTTGGCTCGGGCGCGCCAATTGCATGTGCGCTATGTCGGCGAATTGAATAACTTGGATCATGATGATTTTCTCACCTATGTGGGTGCATGTAAAGGCAATCTGCATTATGCGAATCTGGCCCAAGCCGGCTTGTCGGTTTCGGCGCGTAAAGTGGCAAAGCAGGCCGTTGCCCCCAAAGGACTTTCCTGGTATCTCGATCTTTACCGTATCTTTGAAGAAGTGCGCCGCGAACAGGGCGTGATCAGCTTCGACGATATGTTGATGACCGGCTGGGAAGTAATGGTCCAACAGGAAACGCTCTTAACCACGCTTCGTCGCCAATATCAGTCTGTGCTCGTCGACGAGTTTCAGGATATTAACCTGGCGCAGGCAGAAATTTTGGACCTGCTTACTGCACCGCACCATAATTACATGGCAATCGGTGATGATGATCAAACCATCTATGAATGGCGCGGTGCGAACCCGGGCTTCATCCTTAATTTTGAAAAACGGTATAAGGCGAAAGTCTATTTTATGACAGATAACTTTCGCTGCAAGGCCGCCCATATTGCGCGGGCCAATGGCGTGATCCAGCATAACCGGACCCGACAGCCCAAGCAGATGCGTTTGACGCAGGGTTTTGATGGGGGCGCATCCCTGCACATGGCCGCCGACGCCGAGCAGATGGCGCAACAACTTCTCGCTGACCTGGGCAACGCCTTGCACACCGGCTATACACCTGGTGATGCGGCGATCCTAGTGCGTATTTATGCCCAAACGCCACCCATTGAGCAAGGGTTGATCGCCGCGCAGATTCCCTACACGATCGTGGGCAGCGAACCATTTTATCAACGCCCAGAAGTGCTCACTCTGCTCGATTATTGCCACTTGGGCCAGACGGAAGCGACCTTGCAAACTGGCGGCGCGCTTGATGCTGACGCCCTGCACAACTTCGGGCGTGCTTGGGCCAGCGTCTACAACCGGCCGACACGTTACCTTTCCCGCGCCATGGCCGACAAGGTGGCCGAATTCGTCACTTTCGACCACATGCCGATTAGCCGCGCGTTACTGCGCGTCAGCACCACGGCAGCCGAACGCATGGCGGAACCGCTCGCTAAATTTGCGGCCGATTTGCAGTGGCTGGCCGCCGCCCTGCGTTCGCAGCGGGCGACAGAACGCGCCGCCGGGGAATTATTGCGCCAATTAGAGGAACGACTTCAGTACAAGAATTATCTGAAAGCCAGCAGCGGTTTCCCAGAAACGGGAGCGGCCAAAGCCGCCAATGTGGCAGCCTTCATTGCTTATGCACGCAACAAGGGCAATGTTGAGCAACTCTTCCATCATTTGGCAGAACTGGCCGCCATTCGCCAGACGATCAGTAGCCCCGAACAGCCAATGGTAACGATCACAACCATGTTCCGCGCCAAAGGGTTGGAATGGCCGCTGGTTTTTGTACCGCACTGTAATCAAGGCACGATGCCCTATGAACGCGCTGAACGGTTGGAAGAAGAGCGCCGCCTCCTGTATGTGGCAATTACACGCGCCCAACAATTTCTCTATCTCTATGCCTTGAAGACCCAGCCCCTTTCCCAATTTCTAAGTGAAGCCCAGTGTGGACAGACGTTGGCTGCCGTACAGGCCATCACGCGGGCGCTACAAAGTGATCCAACCACCTGGCGCAAAGAAGAAATGCTTGGCCTGGCGGTGGATGCGCGCCGATTGGGTTTGGAGAGCTATTTTAGCGAATGGTGGGATGTCGCACCTGCCAAAAAAGCACAAATTGCAACCACAGTGCTCCGCATTCTAGATAACATTGAACGCCGTGGCTGGCAAAAATCGCTTGGCATAAGTAAAGATGCAGCGAGTGGCTGGCAAACATTATTGCAACGCTAGCCCATAAGCTTGCTATCCACTCAATATTCCACTAATACCGGATCACTTCTCCGAATCACCGTTACTTTTTTGGCCCTTTTTCGTCTTCTTACTATAAGAAACGTTTTCTCTTCGGATATACAAGGGGAGAGAACAATCCTTCGGTTATATTTTGTAGCGTTTTCGATTTTCAGGAGAGGAAATATGCGAGCTAAGCCCTCACAGTTGCCCTTTTTGCGTCGTTCTTTATTTATCACTTTGTTTGCCGCCCTGGTGGCGCTGGCCGGCATCAGCCTGATCAGTCCCCAAGTAAACGCCGGTGACACTATCCCTGGGGGCACAGTGCCACCTGGAACACTACCTCCGCCTGGTCCGTCAGGTCAGGGCCAGGTTAATGTGATTCATCTGGCGCCCTTTGACCCCGTCATTGCCAATACGGCGGTGGATATCTGCACCGAAGCCGGCACCCCGGTTACGGGCGCCACCAACTTGCATTATTTGGAACAGAGCGGTTACCTGCTTTTACCCCAAGGGAATTATGATTGGAAAGTCATGACCCCTGGTTGCAGTTCTCTTATTGTGAATCTAGAGCCTTTTACACTCTTCGATCAAGCAGTTTTGAGCGTGCTGATTATCGGCGACGGCGTTAACCAGCCGTTTGATTCGGTCCTCATAGTCCAGGATAGGGGTATTTCGCTCAAAAAGTATTTCCCTCTCATTTTTAATCAGCCTTAAAGGAATGTGGGCAACAGAAAACGGGATACAGATTTCTACTGTATCCCGTTTCTTTTCCCGTATTCTCTTTTGCCCAGCCTTCGAGAATTTAGCCGCCGCTCAGCGCAGGAATAAAATGTACTTCACTGGGCTCTGTCAGGCGATGGCGCAAGCCACGATGGCTTACTTCACCATTTACGGCAACGGCAATGTTGGGTCGCAGCTTGCCATCTTCCGACAAACGCGTCTCAAAGCCAGGATAGCGCGCTTCCAATTGGGTAACCACCGCACCAACCGTATCCCCTTCTACCTGCACTATCTCGACCCCACCGGTTAAGTCGCGGTGAAGCGCCGGGATCCAAACTTCGTGCTGCATGGGCTACATTTCTCCTTGTCAGACAATAGCTGAACCAACCGTCGTCGTTCGCCTATCGTCGTTCGTCGTTACGCCACACTCTGCATTTCAGGGCGATCGGCTGCATCTAACACGGCGCGAATGATCTTGTCGTAGCCTGTACAGCGACACAAATTACCTGCCAACCAGAGCCGTACCTCTTGCTCGGTGGGATCGGGGTTTTTGTCGAGCAGCGCCTTGGCCGAGACCAAAAAGCCGGGCGTGCAGATCCCGCACTGTAAGGCGGCATGCTCGAGGAATTTCTGCTGCAATGGATGCAGTTTTTCTGGGCCGGCCAATCCTTCGACGGTTGTCACCGTGGCGCCGTTCGCTTCCACGGCTAGTACCAAGCAGGAATTGACCAACACGCCATTCAAGATTACATTACAGGCGCCGCAGTTGCCATTGTTGCAACCTTCCTTGACGCCAGTGATCAACAATTCTTCGCGTAACACTTCGAGCAAGCTCTGGCGTGGTTCGCACAGAAACTGCAAGTTTTGGTTATTGATTTTAGCCTCTACAACCACTTTTTTTGACATTGGACAGTCTCCGTTCTGGTTTGTTGGTAAGAGGGTAAATAGTAATTAGTAAATAGTAAGTGGTAAGCGTTCATTGACGCTCCTAACCAATGACTATTTACTAATGACTATTTACCAATGACCAATCTTTTTATATTTCCAATCGCCATTTAACTAGCGCGCGCACGCTCGATGGCTTTTTCCAGCGTGCGGCGGGTGATAACACCCACCATGTGTTTACGATATTCCGCCGTGCCGCGCATATCGCTGATCGGTGTGGCCGCCGCCTGAGCAATTTGGGCGGCTTGGGCGATCGACTCGGCATTGACGAGTTGACCGACTAGGGCATCGCCGGCAGCTGGCACAAAGAGTGGCTTAGGCGCTACAGCCCCCAAGGCAATACGGGCGGAGACGAAACGGCTGCGGCTCTCGTCTAGCTGAACCGATGCGCCGACACCCACCACGGCAATGTCCATTTCGTTGCGGGGAATGAAGCGTAGGTAGGCGGCGCCAAACCCAGGCTGCGGTGCAGGAATGTGCAGCGCAACCAAAAACTCGCCGGGCTGCAATACGGTGCGCCCGGGCGCAATACAGAACTCTTCTACCGGCACTTCGCGCCGGCCACTGGGGCCTGCAATCTGGCAGATGGCATGGTGCGCGATCAACGACGGAATCGAGTCTGCTGCAGGTGAGGCATTGCAGAGGTTGCCGCCCATGCTGGCGCGTCCCTGAATCTGCACACCACCAATCAGACCGGCGGAATCGATTAAGCTGGGGTAGGCCGCCACAATGGCCTTATCATCATACATACGGTGGCAGGGAACTGCTGCCCCCAAGGTCAGGCCGCTTTGGGGGTTGTAGGACAGCTCGGTGGTTTCGGGAATGCGCTTAACATCGATAACCAGTTCCGCCTTGCGCCTTCCTTCGCGCAGCGCTACCAGCAGATCGGTGCCGCCACACATGACGCGCGCCTGATCGCCTTTTTCTTTCAGCAGCGCTACGACCTCATCAACAGTGGTCGCGGATGCAAAATCAAATGCTTGCAATGGAATGCCTCCTTTAGGCTAACGGGTGAATAGTAGGATGCGCTTTTGCTCTATACAAGTGTACAGCAAAAGCAGGGTCTACGTCAAAGCACTTTCATGCAGATGGGCAATACGGGTAGATGACGAACGACAAACGATGAATGACGATTTCTAACCACCAGCATCTAGCAGAGGCTCACTCAGGTTCAAAATTGGCTTTGACGCAGTGCGCCATGTATGTTATGATTGTACCAGAGTAGACGATGGACGACAACTGGACGATAACTCATTGTCTACCAGCTTGCTTCCCGAAGAAAGTTAACCACCATGCCAGTGATCAAACGCTACCCCAATCGTAAATTATACGACACAGAGGCCAAAAGCTACATTACGTTAGAGCAGATCACCGAATTAATCAAACAGGGCGTCGATGTGCACGTGATCGATCACGAAAGCGGCGAAGACCTGACCAGCCTGACCCTGACCCAGATTATTTTGGAACAAGAGAAAAAGCGGGCGGGCTTTTTGCCGCGCAATGTGCTCACCAACCTGATCCGCAGCGGGGGTAACACGCTCGAAGGGATGCTGCAAAGCCTGGGCAGCGGGTTAAGTCTGCGCGCTAGCGGCCAGGAATTGGAAGCGCAATTGGAGAAATTGATCGATCAAGGCAAGCTTTCGCTAGAACAGGTGCAAGAATTGCTCGATGTCGACGCCCGTGTAAGCGATATGCTCCACCGTTTGAATGTGCCAACGCATGGCGATATCGAGCAGTTACATACGCAACTTGCCGCATTAAATGAAAAACTAGCCACCCTAATTGCCGTGCAGACCCATTCATCGGTTAGTAACGAAACAGATAGGGCGCAATCGTGACAAAACGCAACAAAACAGCGCTCGTATTAGCCAGTGGCGGGCTGACTGGGGCAGTTTATGAAGTGGGTGCGCTGCGCGCCATCAATGCAATGTTGGTCGGCCATACGGTCAATGATTTCGATATTTACGTGGGCACGAGCGCCGGCGCGTTGATCAATGCATTTGTCGCCAGCGGCTTTACGCCCGATGCCATTATGCAGGTGCTCGACAACCGCCATCCCGAATTGCGTAGCTTTGGTGTCGGCGATCTCTTTCGGCTGAACCGTGGGGAGATGGCTCGGCGCCTAACCCGGTTACCGCGTGCCTTGTGGTCGATTGGGCGAGGAACGCTCCGTGCGGGCCGGGAGTTAGCGCTCTCGGATCTGCTCTGGGAATTGGCGCAAATTTTGCCCGGTGGCTTTTATGATGGCGCCGCTATCGAGGCGTACGTGCGCACTATCCTGACTACGGCCGGTTGTTCTAACCGGTTTGACGCACTGACTAAAGAACTCTATGTTGTAGCGACCGAATTAGATGCTGGCGCACGCGCCGTCTTCAGTCGCGCCAGCCAAGAACAAGAAACGGTGCCGATCAGCCTGGCTGTCGCCGCTAGCAGTGCGGTGCCGGTGCTCTACCAGCCTGTACAAATCTACGACCGTGATTATATCGATGGGGGGCTACACGGGGCCGCAAGCCTGGACCTGGCCATCGAAGCGGGTGCCAAACTGATTGTCTGCATCAACCCCATGATGCCGCTGGATGCCACCCAACATTATGCGGCTCAGCACTACATCCGCAAACGTGGTTTTCAGGCCATCATCAACCAATCTGTGCGCACCTTGCTCTATTCCAATGTGCGCTATCATGTCAAAAGCTTGCGCTTGAAATATCCCGATGTAGACATTATCTTGATTCAGCCTCAGCCAGACGACTACGTTATGTTTGCCTATAACCCCATGCACTACCACCAGCGGCTGACGGTAGCGGAACATGGTTATCGCAGTGTTACCGAAGGGTTACAGGCGAATCTTACCTATTTTCAGTCGATACTTCAGCGGCATGGTATTTCACTGCGTATTGATGGGGCAACTAGGTGGTTAAAACGTGGAACGAATCCGCCGGCCACAAGTCAATTGATCTGGCCCGGCCTGGTAACGCCGCAGCCGGCGCGCAAACAATTGTGCGCCGAGTTGGATGCCGGCCTGGATCAGTTGTCGGCGCTCGTCATGTGCGAGAACCCCAAACTATAAAGGCCAAAATTTATGTCACCTTTTAACTAGCAGACTGATCGTTTAGATTTTTATTTTTGTACACGGATTTCACAGATGAACACGGATAAAAACTGAAAAACCGCGTGCAAAATAAACTGGTCAGTCTATTCGTTGCTTGTATTTATTACGTTTTATCCAGCATTATCTTTTACCCCAAGTATCTCCCTACCCGCGTATGAGAATTGAAAACCGCACAATCCGTATTGTTATCCGTGCTGCGCTGGCGCTAGTGCTACTTTCACTGCTTGCCTTGTTGCTGATCTATCTGCTCGAACCAGAGTGGTCGCCTTTTCTGGAAGAAGAAGAGGATGTTGAGGAGACCTTGATCCCGGGTGAGGAGGGCTTTGTCCATCATCAGCGCTCTGCCTATTTGACGCATCTTGCCATGGACGACATTGGCGTTGCCCCTTTGCCGGCTCCTTATTCACTCGGTTGGCGCACGGGGATCGGCATCCCAGATCTGGATCCGATGTGGTTTAAATGGCCAGCCCCCCGCCCTGGTTGGTATTTAAACTGGTCGACCAATCGGGTCGAACAACGGCGCTTTTTTGGGCTTTGGCGTACGGTGCACATGGCACTGCCCGACGAAGACTTGGGGATGGAGTTTGTGCCGATGGTGCGCATTCGCCGAAATCGCCTATTGCCGCGTGCCACTGATCTGCGACGAATGGCGGCGCAAAACCCGGGCCGCACCTGGTTAATTGGCAATGAACCAGATGTGCGCTGGCAAGACAATGTGCGGCCAGAGCGCTATGCGGAGCTCTATTACGATGCGTACACTGCGATCAAAAGGGGCGACCCTACGGCGCAAGTTGCGATTGGCGGCCTCAGCCAGATAACACCCTTGCGCCTCGTCTATTTGGATCGCGTCTGGGCGGCCTATCAAGCCGAATATGGCGAACCCATGCCGGTGGATGTGTGGAACATGCATGCCTTTGTGCTGCGCGAGGAGCGCGGCAACTGGGGCGTAGGCATGCCGCCTGGTTTCACGACCGAACAACTAGGCATGCTCTGGGATATTGATGATCATGCTGATCTGCGCCTGGTAGAAGAGCAAATTCGCCGTTTGCGCCAGTGGATGGCGGAACACGATCAGCAGGCAAAGCCACTTTGGATTACCGAATATGGCATCCTGATGCCGGAGAGTTACGGTTTTCCACCAGCCGTGGTGCAAGATTTCATGCTGGGCAGCTTCGAGCTTTTCGATAGCTTGCGCGATCCACAACTGGGTTATGCCGCCGATGAGAACCGGCTTGTCCAGCGTTGGGTCTGGTTTAGCACGCTCTATAACCCTTACCCGGCCGGCAATCTTTTTAATATTAGTGGCCGGCCTAAAGTGTTGATGCGGGCGTGGAGCGAGTATTTGGCGGAGCGGGAGTAGAAAGGCGTAAGTGGTAAGTGGTAAATTAGTAATTGGTCGCACCAGCTGCTACTTACCACTTACTAATTTACTACTTACTGTTTTCACTCCCCCACTTGCCGCTTATCTTTCAACAAAAAACTGGCAATCGATTCGACAATGTCAAAGGTTGCCTGGGCGCGTCCTAGTTGGCGGGCATTTTGGGCGAAGCGCTGCATCGTGGCCTGCTCTGGTCCAAACCAGCGGCGCACCAGACGGGCAATTTCTACCGGGTCTTCGCAGTGGACACCGACCTGGTTCTGGACAACATAGGGCACATTGCCTTCTTCCTGTCCAGGGATAAAGCTGCTGAGGATAATCGGCAGGCCGCAGATCAGTGCTTCGGCAATCGTGCCGGGGCCGGCCTTGGTGACGATGCAATCCGTGGCCGTCATCCACTCGGGCATGTTATCGACAAAACCATGCACTTGCATGGGTACAGGCCAGTGTTGTGCGTTGAGTTTTTCCACCAGTTTGCGGTTGCGCCCACAGATGACGACTAATTGGCCGATGGCTTTGCCCTTTTCACGTAGCCGCACGGCCAATTGCGCGGCGATATCGGCCACGCGCCCAAAGCCTTCCCCACCGCCCACTAATAGCACGGCCGGCAGATCGGCATGCATGCCCAGCGCTTGGCGCAGCACCGGTTTGGGGTGGGCGGGCAAGGCAAAGGCGGGCCGCACTGGTAGCCCAAATTGGTGAAGTTGCGCCGGCTGAAGCCCAGCCTGCAAGGCGCGTTGATATGCTTCATCACTGGCGACATAACAGGCATCGACGCGCGGGTGAAACCAGAGCGGATGCGTGGATGCCAGATCGGTGACGACGGTAACAAAGGGAACCCGCCGGCGTAGCCGCGTGAGTGGGCGCAGGGTGATTTCGTGGACCAGTGGGTGAACGGAAATAATCAAGTCTGGCGAAAAGCGCTTGAGCATCTTGTAGACCGATTTAGCCGTCAGACGCGGGATGATCTCGCCCAGAAATTGGAGCAGACCTGGATTGTCGCCCGTTTCCCACAAGAGTTTCCAAAGCCAGGTGGCATCGTTGACGAGGAATGAGTAGCTCTTGGGCAATTCGCTCAACGGCCGGGGCAAGTGATCGATCAACAGATCGACAATGTCGACCTGAAATTGATCGCCATACTGCTGGATAAACCCGGCCTTTAACGCTTCGGCGCTGGCGCGATGACCACCGCCAGTATTACTCATTAAGATTAGAATTTTTTTGGGTTGCATAGGGGTGGTTGGTAGACGGTAGGCGGTAGTCAGTAAACGGTAAGCAGTGATCGTTCGTCTATCGTCGTTAGTCGTTGTTCAATATGCGCCTCGTCCCCGTAACACAGCGGGGATGGAGCGCAGAAGAATGCCAAAATCTAAGGCCAGGCTCCAATTTTCTATGTAGTAAATATCTAACAGCACCATTTCGTCGAAGGTCAACTCGCTGCGTCCACTCACCTGCCACAGGCCAGTCATACCCGGGCTGGCTGAGAGCCGTTTCTTGTGCCATTCATGGTAGTGTGCCACCTCTTGCGGCAGGTTTGGACGTGGGCCGATCAAGCTCATTTCACCGAGGAAGACGTTGTACAACTGCGGTAATTCATCCAGGCTGTAGCGGCGCAAAATACGGCCTACTCTTGTCTGGCGTGGGTCATCACGCACCTTAAAAAGTGGCCCGCTAGCCTGGTTGAGATCGGCTACCGTGTGCAGTAGCTCATGCGCCCCCTGCACCATCGAGCGAAATTTGTGACACTGAAACAGCTTACCATTGCGGCCAACGCGAGTTTGTGAGTAGAAGAGTGGCCCCGGCGAATCTAACCGAATCGCCAACGCAATCAGCGCCACAAGCGGTAACGCCAACAAGCTAAAGCAGACCGTCAGTATCAGATCCGATATACGCTTGAGAATCAAATTCCAACCTTGGATTGAAACCTCGCGCGTGCTGATCAGCGGAATGCCATTTAATTCCTCTACGGCAAGCTGGTTTTTCGTCAACTGGAAGAAATCTGGCACGACTTGGGCGCGCACGCTAAACTGTTCGCAAGTGCGCAGCAAACGTTGAATGGTGCGATGGCTTTGCCAGGGCAGACAGACAATCACGCGGTCGACGCTGCCCTTCTCCAAAATCTGCGCTACATTTCCGATCGAACCGAGCGCTTTGAAGCGCCCAATATCGTTGTTGCCCTTGTTTGGGTCGTCATCAATAAATCCGACCAATTGGTAGCCTAGATCGGGCCGCGCTGCCACTGTGCGCATCACCATACGGCCAACATCACCGGCCCCCACCAGCAAGACGCGCACGACGCCAATGCCGTAATGGCGTAAGTGCTCGCGCCCCAATGTAATGATAAAGCGGCTGATGCCCAGCAAAATGGTCACCAAAATGGCTGTATACAGAAAAATCAGGCGGCTATAGAGCAATTGACTAAATATCAGGTTGAAGGCGATCAAGACGACCACACTCGCTGTTGCTGCCGTGCCAATCAAATAGACTTCTTCCACCAGGTTGCGACCGTAACGGTAGGGGTAAACACCAGAGAAACGCAGCGAGAAGAGGCTGACAATGACCAGAACCAGGGCGAATGGCGCATAAGCCCACAAACTCAACTGGAAGGCTGGGTCGACACTGCGAAACCATTGCAGTTGATAACGCAAATAGTAAGCGCCCAGAAACCCGATGAGAATGAGCACACCATCCGTCAACACCAGTAAATATTTCCACGCATCCGGGGGCACGCGACGCGCAAGCTTGGCCAAGCGACTATCTTGGTGTGGATTTGCGCCCGCCGTCCGTGCCGCTATCGCGGCGTGGGCAAGGTTGATCTGATCAGCTGTTGACATAGATTAACAACCTTTTGTAGACAATGTATTGCACATCACCTTAGTTTACCACAACAACCTTAAATTGAATACAATATAATTTTCCAAGTTTGGGTTTTGGTAGATAGGTAAATAGGGAGATAGGTAAACAGGGAGATAGGGAGACCGCGCAGAACTGACTTGTGTACCTTGGGTCGGCCACCCTTGACGGTGTTACCGGGAAGAGTACCTGTCTACTTGTGTACCTGTCTATCGACACCATTTAACCCCGCGCCGCTTCGTAGACGGCAATCGTTGCCTGTGCCGTATTGCGCCAAGTGAATTGCCTGGCCTGCACCAATCCTTTGGCGCGCAGATCCGCACGCAACGCCGGTTGGCCGGTTAGTCGGGCTAATCCGGCAGCCAGTTCCTCTTCGCTGTGCGAGGGAAAGGTCAGCGTGCTTGTCCCGACAATTTCCAAAAGGCTGCTCGCCTGGCTGCATAACACCGGCGTGCCACAAGCCATCGCCTCTAGCACGGGCAAGCCAAAGCCTTCGAAGCGACTGGGATACACAAAACCTTCGGCGGCTTGATACCAATGCGGCAATTCATTCTCAGCAATAAAACCAGGAAAGAGCACGCTTTGTTCCAGATCCAACGCATTTACCAGCTGGAAAATTTCCGTATAGAACCAACCTTTGCCCCCCGCCAGCACTAGCTTGATTTGGCGTTCATCCGCACGCGCTTGATTGCGCCAACGGGCAAAGGCTTTGAGCAACAATTCCAGGTTTTTGCGCGGCTCAAGTGTGCCCAAATAGAGCAAAAAACGCGCTGGTAGATTTTTGGTCTGGCGAAATGCAGCTGTTGTAATCGGATCACCCGGTACAAAACTGGCGGCAACGCCGTTATGGACCACGCTGATTTTGGCGGCCGGGATGTCAAAATAGTGCATCACATCATCGGCGGTCTGGCGGCTGACGGCAATCACATGCGCGGCGCGCTGCACACTGGCTTGGCATAAACGCGTCAGATAGGTGCGGCGGGCAACGGTTAAGCTTTCGGGCATGCGCATAAAGCTTAGATCATGTACCGTGACGACGCCAGGCACGCGGGTTGTCAGTGGCAGCACATTCACCAACCCATGTACCAGATCGGCGCGCAGTTGTTGTAATTGCAACGGCAATCGGCTCTGCTCCCAAATGATCCGGGCTAATGGTCGCTGCAAGGGCCAGCGCGTTCGCTGAATGTGGATGCCGGCAGTTTCCGCGTGGCTCGTATTGACAAAGGCAGTAAAGCGATGGCCCGTACTGCCATCTTCCACAAGCTCACCTAAGCTAGCCAGCAGGTGACGACTATAATTGCTAACGCCGGCTCCCCGGTAACTCTGCTGATCACTTAGCAATTGGGCGTTGATGGCGATGTGCATAATCATTGTGAATGGCGAATTATTAATTTGTGACCACCGATCTTGTTGACGGAAAATTAACTATTAATTAATAACTCATGTTACGCACCTGGGAGCGCCGCCATCTCTGGCGGCTGCCGGCAGGATGCCGGCGTTCCCAGGAGAGACTGAGGAGAGACTGCGTAACATGAGTTATTAATTATTCACAATTCATTATTCCTCCGATTTCTTTGCCATTATTTTTCGCTCATCAGCCGAAAGTGTGCAAACACAAGATTTTGCCCAACAGCAAAACATCGGTTTGCACACTTTTCACAGATGAGCCAATTTTTCATAGACTGCCACCGTCTGCTGGGCCACGCTCACCATCGTGTAGCAATCAAGCGCGCGTTGGCGCCCTAACTGGCCCAAGCGGATGCGCTCGGCGGGCTGATCAAGCAATTGTTGCAAATGGTGGCCGAGCGCCGTCGCATCGCCCTCCGCAAAGATTCGTCCCGCCGCACCGATCACATGCGGGATCTCGCCGCTGTCGCTGCCGACCACCGCAACGCCACAGGCCATGGCCTCGGCGAGCACACGGCCAAATTGTTCCTTCCAGTTTGCCCGTGTGCGGCTGGGTAAGACGAGTACATCTAATGCACGATAATATTCTGGCATGGCTTCACTGTTGAGGCGAGGACCAAAAGTAACTTTTTCGGCAATTTGAAGCCGGTTGGCCAACTGTTGCAGCGCAGCCCGTTCACTGCCTTCGCCAACAATGTGCAAATGCCATGCACCGTGCAGACCAGCGCACGCCTGCAAGAGCAGATCGATACCTTTTTCTAGGAGCAGGCCACCGGCATAGCCAATCTGCAAGGGAGTGGCCGCGTTAACTTGGTTCTGCACACTTGGGGGGTGAAAAAATTCTGGATCGACGCCAAATTGCGGGATCACGGCGATGTCGCCCGCATAGCCTTTGCGCCGTAAAACAGTCGCCGCATCTTGATTACCGGCCAGGGCAACCAACGCTTGCCGATAGTTGGCCTGCTCCAGCCAGCGAAAAGGCGGCGGATAGCGCCGGTACAAGTTTTGCCAGGTGAAAAAGAGGCTCCTTGCCCCCACCCGCTGTGCGGCGCGTAGCCCGAGCCAGGTTGCCAGATTATACGGTTCTTCGTCCATGTGCACAATATCGGGAGAAAGAGTAGCCAGGGTGCGGCTGAGTGTCGGATAGAAGTGCAGGTGATAATTGCCATTGAAACGGATGGGAATCACGCGCAATTCGTAGCCCTGGGTGTGGCATCGTTCCGTGACCTGATTGCCGCGCCGATCCTGCCAGGCCGGCGGCGCCAACACCGTCAACTCGACCCCTAAGCGGGCGATTGCTTCGGCTTTACGCTGATAGGCGCCCACCACTAACGCTTTACTGACCATGACAACTCGCATGCGGGCTATTATACTTGGGGCATGGCCTTTTTCCAAGTACAATAGGGGTAACAAAATTACCGACTAACGAGAAAAGACCAACTAACGAACGGCCAGGTCGAGGCAATTATGAGCACACAACTTGACAATTTACCCGAAGCGTCGCATGCACCCTTGCAAGCGGCCGATATGCCGGCGAATCCGTTTGATCTATTTACCATCTGGTTTTCCGAGGTGCTGGCTGCGGACATCCATGAACCAGCCGCCATGACCCTGGCAACTGCCACGCCGCAAGGTCGCCCGTCGGCACGCGTGGTGCTGATGCGCGGGTTTGATCAACAAGGCTTCTGTTTCTACACTAACTATCAAAGCCGCAAAGGGCAAGAGCTAGCCGCAAATCCGTGGGCGGCGCTGGATTTTTGGTGGGGCAAACTGGGGCGTCAGGTGCGCATTGAGGGCCGTGTTGCCAAGTTGACGGCAGCGGAATCGGACGCTTACTTTAACAGCCGACCACTGGGCAGTCGTCTGAGCGCGCTTGTCTCGGCGCAAAGCCAGGTGATCGCCAGCCGCGAGGTGCTGGAGGAAGCGTTGCACGCCTTGGCGGCCCAAAGCGCAGATGGCTCCCCGTCGCGTCCTGCCCACTGGGGTGGCTACCGTGTGGCACCTGTGACGATTGAGTTTTGGCAACATGGCCCCCATCGGCTGCACGACCGGCTACGCTATACGCGCCAGGCTGACAGTAATTGGGTGATGGCGCGGTTAGCGCCGTAAAGCGAATGCGTATCTCATGAGCATAATTAAATATAGAGCAATCAGTAATGACCAGCTGGCAAACGAATTACAGGCTCAGGGCATTCACTTTCTTGGTGTGGCCCAGCCGAGCAACTGCGTTCCTCTGCTTGCACCAACCGATCTCATTGTCGGCCTGGCGCAGAGCAGTGAAGCGCGTCTACGTCTGGCGCTGATCCCACTCTTTTTGCGCCGTCCAGATTTTGCCCAATTTGTGGTCGCTAGCCGTCAATCAATGGAACCACCATCATCGATCACATTGAACTGTTATTACAGTGCCGCTGTAGTGTTGCAACAGAAGTATAAGGATGATTTCGCGCGTTTTGGCTATTTGCCAGATTTGTTTACCAAGGAACTAAACATTCCTCAAGCGGGTTCACCGGCGCTGCGTCTAAGCCAATTAGCCCAACGGCACGCCGAACTGAGTGGGGATGCGATTAACTGGCTAGGCACCTATGAGCACGCTGCACAACGCCTACGCAAGTATTTACAACAAGAGATGAATAATCAAAGGGTGCTTCAGAAGATCGTATGATCAACTTAAACGCTGATGTCGTGCGCGATTTTCTCGTTCGTCTTGGCCAGCGTTATGACGAACCCGCCAATTTGTATCTGGTTGGCGGTGCCGCGCTCTGTTTGCTGGGCAGTCTGCGTCCAACCCTTGATCTAGATTATGTAGGCAGTGACATTCGAAAAGATGCGCTGCAACAGGCCATTGACGCGTTGGCAACCGAAATGCAGCTAGATGTGGAAGCGGTGCCACTAGAGCAGATGATTCCGTTGCCGGTTGGCGCAGAGCAACGCAGTCAGTTGATTGGTCAGTTTGGCAATATCACCGCCAGCATCTTCGACCCATACAGTATTGCCTTTAGCAAGTTGGCGCGCGGCTTTGATACCGATATCGACGATGTGGTTTTTCTCCTGCATCACGGCTTGCTCACCTTGCCCCAATTAGAAAGTGTCGTCAATCATGGCATGCGCGACGGACAAAAGTTCGATATTATGCCCAGCGAACTGCGCAATAACTGGCGGGCATTGCAGCAGCGGTTGTCGCGTGCGCAATAAGCGCTCTACTTTTATCATCGATCATGGCTCTTTCCGAAGTTCTCGCCGATCTCCGTTCTGACGCTCAGTTTATGAGCAATGTGGTCGCTTGGCGCACCATGCCGGCGCGGCCGGCGCGCTATATGCCAATTCCAACGGCGCTGCATCCGGCATTGCACACGGTCTTGGCGCAACGTGATATCTATCAGCTCTATAGCCACCAGGTCGAGGCGGTAGAGCTAGCCTTACAAGGCCAGCACGTTGTGATCGTAACGCCAACAGCGAGCGGCAAAACCCTCTGTTACAACTTACCGGTTTTGCACCATCTGCTTACCGATCCGTCTGCGCGCGCCCTCTATCTTTTTCCCACCAAAGCGTTGGCGCACGACCAGTTGGATGAGATTGGAGATTGGGGATTGGAGATTGAGCATCTTATCCCCAATCTCCAATCCCCAATCTCCACTATTTATCCCGCCACCTACGACGGTGACACGCCAGCCGGCGAACGCACCCGTATCCGCAAAGAAGCGCGCCTGATTTTGAGCAACCCCGATATGTTGCACGCCGGGATTTTGCCCTATCACACCACCTGGGCCGAGTTCTTCGCCGGTCTGCAATTTGTAATCATCGACGAGATGCACACCTATCGCGGCGTCTTTGGCAGCCATGTTGCCAATGTATTGCGTCGCTTGCAGCGCATCTGTGCCTTTTACGGCAGCCGGCCCCAGTTTATCTGTACCAGCGCTACAATTGCCAATCCCGGTCCGTTGGCGGAGCGGCTTGTGGAGCAACCGGTTACTGTTGTCACTGAAAACGGTGCGCCCAGCGGCGAAAAACAGATCATTCTTTACAATCCCCCGCTTTTCGATCCCGAACGCGGTCTGCGCCGCAGCGCCACGTTGGAAGCCCAAGCATTGGCCGCCCGCTGCATTTTGGGCGATGTGCAGACAATTGTGTTTGGGCGCTCTAGATTGACGACGGAGGTATTGCTGACCTATCTGCGCGAGCGGGTTGGAGCGGATGCGCGGGAGAAGATTGAGAGATTAGGAGATTGGGAGATTGGGCGTGCATCCCCGCTGAATCCACAACTGGCGATTCGTGGCTATCGGGGGGGCTATTTGCCGACCGAGCGGCGCGCGATCGAGGCTGGTTTGCGCAGCGGTACGGTGCGCGGGGTGGTGGCGACCAATGCGCTGGAACTGGGCATCGATATTGGCCAATTGCAAGCAGCCATCCTTTGCGGCTATCCCGGCAGCATCGCCAGCACCTGGCAACAGATCGGCCGCGCCGGCCGCACCCGCGAGGCTGCATTGGCCTTGTTGGTTGCCACCGGTGGCGCCCTTGACCAGTATATTATCCGACATCCTGAATTTATCTTTGAGCGTTCGCCCGAACATGCGCTGATTAACCCCGACAACCTGATGTTGTTGGTTGACCAGGTGCGTTGCGCGGCTTTCGAATTGCCTTTTCAGGCCGACGAACCGTTTGGCGCTTCACTATTTACGGGTGATGTTTTGCATCTCTTGGCCGAGCAGGGTGATTTGCAACAGCATGGTGCGCGCTTTTTCTGGAGTGGCGATGGCTATCCGGCGCGCCAGGTCAGCTTACGTAGCGCCGGTAGTGATACGGTGGCGATTCAGGTAGGGGAGACAGGGCGACAAGGGTCAGCACGGATTATTGGCGAGATTGACCATGCGAGCGCGCCTTTGTTGGTGCATGATGGGGCGATCTATCTGCATGAGGGCCAGAGTTATCGAGTCGATAGTTTGGACATGGCGAACAGTTTGGCCCAGGTGACGCCCGTGGAGGTCGATTATTATACGCAAGTGGCCGCCGAAACAACGATTGAGGTGTTAGCCGAGCATGAACAGCGCGCTACCCCAGGCGCTTTGGTGGCACATGGGGACTTGCAGGTCAGTGCGCAGGTAATCGGCTTCCGACGGATTAAGCGCTACACGCATGAAAATTTAGGCGTCTTCCCCTTAGATTATCCACCGCAGGTGATCGAAACTAGCGGCTACTGGTTCAGCATTTTGCCCACGGTGCAGCGACAGCTGGAAGCGACCGGACAATGGTACGATTCGATCAACGATTATGGACCAAACTGGCAAGCGCAGCGCACGCTAGTGCGGGCGCGCGATCATTACCGCTGTGCCCGTTGCGGCGCGGTAGAAGCGCCAGGCCGCCAACACGATGTCCATCACTTGATCCCATTTCGCACCTTTGGCTACGTCCCTGGTCTAAATGAGCACTACAAACTGGCCAACCAATTGAGTAATCTAATCCTCGTCTGCCGCAC
>JBBRVA010000002.1:0-41289 GCA_038247295.1 Caldilineales bacterium
AATCTCACGTCCCAATTTAGTTTCGCGTGCATAAGCACCTTCTCCCCACCATTTTACGCCCATCGTTCGATACTGCTTATCATTCTCGACAGGGACCGGGCGCCGAACAGGTTTGGCAATTCCACGGATCGGCTCCCACCTCCAAGTAGAAGGAAGTTCACTTCTCATCGACTTCCTCTTTTTCCAACAATTCCTGGATCTCCGCGATCAACTCCGCAATCCGCATCTGCTTATCGGCAATATCCGCCGCCAACTCTTCGGGCGGGCGATGGATGAAATCATTCGTGCGGTTGGGGTTGCGCGCGCTCAGGTCATAGTTATGCTCGACAATCTGTTCCACGGGCACGATCCAACACCGTTCGTTGAGTGGTGGTTGCAGCGGGCGTTCCGCTTCCGGCGTGTGCCGCCAGACATCATATTGACGCCACAGGGCCAGACAATCGGGCAGGTCATTGTCGGCAATTGGGCGTTGGGTGCGGGTCAGGCTGAAGCCGACGCGGTGGACTTCGTAATACCAGACCTGGCGCGTCGGGCCAAGATGGTCGAAAAAGAGCAGATTTGTCTTGGGGCCAGTGCCGTTGGCGACGGCGTTGGCAAAGACGCCGGCCGGTAGGCTGACAATTGCATAGAGGTTAAACTGTTCGAGCAATTCCTTCTTGGTGTCCACGTAGGCGCGCTCATTGTTCTTGAAGAGCACACCTTCATCGATCACCAACCCGGCGCGGCCCGTGCGGCGCAACATCGCCATGATGTGTTGCAAAAAGAGAATTGATGTCGCCGACGACGGGTAGAGAAAATTGCTGCGGATGGCGTCGATATTTTCCGTGCCGCCAAAGGGTGGGTTGGTCAGGATCACATGGACGCGCCGCCGTTCGCTAAATTTGCGCACATCTTCGGCCAGCGTATTCCCGCGCACCAGCTTGGGCACGGCGATGCCATGCAGGATCGTATTCATCACGCCGAGCAAATAGGGCAGCGGTTTCTTTTCGCGGCCAAAAAAAGTCTCGCCTTGCAGGGCTTGGCGATTGGTAGTGGTCTGCACCTGTTTGCTCATGTGGTTATAAGCTTCGACCAGGAAGCCACCGCTGCCCGCCGCCGGGTCATAGACCGTCTCGCCGATGCGCGGATCCACCAGTGCCACCATAAATTCGACAATCGGCCGCGGGGTGTAAAACTCGCCAGACATGCCACCCTCACGCCCCATCTTGGCCAACAGGCTTTCGTATAAATGCGAGAGCGTGTGGACTGTGGTCGGTTGGTGAAAGTCAAGTGGGTCAAGTGCGTCAATCGCGTCGCGCAAGATCGTGCCATTGCGTACCATTTTGCTGGGCGTCTCTTCAAAGAGTTGGCGCACAATGTCGTGGGCCGGGCTGCCGCTTAACTGGCGCAAATGCGGAAAAAGCTGATCGTCCAGGAAGCGCAGCAAGTCTTTACCATTCACGCCGCTGGTTAGGGCGTCAGCGAGTTCTGGTGTATGTTTACATAAAGGTTCTAGCGCAGTTTGTTGGTGAGTGCGTTCGGCGGCTAACTGTTCTTCGGCGGCTTGCGCTGCCGCCTGCGCACTGTGCAGACGTTGGCGAGTTTCTGCGCGCTTCTCCTCATTCAGCGGCAAAACGGTGGCTGCTTCAGTTTCCAATGCCAGCAAAGCCTTTTCCGCCGATCGCTGTTCCGCCTGCGCGTCGCGCAGACGAACATGCGCCTGGTTGACGCGCCCGCGCGTCCAGACGCTCCAGCGGAAGTAGCCGTCAATAATGCGCGTATAGGATTCGTCGCGATATTCCGCTTCGGCGGCGCGGGTGTCTTCCAAATCTTCAAAGGATTTCAGAAAGAGCAACCAGGAAATTTGTTCGACATAATCGAGCAGGCTTTGCGTGTTATCGTCGCGGCGTAAAATGTCACAGGCGCGCCAGAAGAGCGCGTCGAGATCGTTGGTCATGGGGTTTCCTTACATTGGTCAGTGTTGCCGGCGAATAAATTCGCAGCAACTGTTACGAAACCGCCCTACGGCGGTTAGATCCCGCTTCATGGCGACCATAACCGCCGTAGGCGGTTTCGTTCTTGTAGCGCGTGATTTTAATCACTGCTGCCCGATTGCTGGTTGTTGATAAAGCCGTCGAATCAATTCATCGCGCGCAATCTTTAATTGGGGCATGCCGCCAAAGAGTTGCGCCACCTGGCCTACTTCCTGTTGAATTGGGCGCAGGCGAAAGACATCCGGGTCAAGAATTTCATCGATACCACCCAGTGTATACTTCTCAACCAGGGTCTGCAAGATGGCGCGGGCCTTGTCGTCATATTTAGCCAGAAAATCTTGATGTAGATTAAAGAAGGCGACCGCGCGTTCTTCGCGGCTGACCATTGGCTCGGCAAACGCGAGATGAGCGAGGAGATCATAGACATCAGCGTCAGGGCGTTGGAGAATCTCGGTCAAGACATCCAGCGCCACCTGGTGTTGCTCCAACTCAATCAGCAACTGCTTGCGGCGTTTGGGATCAATCCAGCGCAGCTGCAATTCGGAAAGATTCAAGGCCACTTTTCTGATTTCTTCTTGTACTTTCTTCAGGTAATCTTGCGGCGAAACCAGATTGCCCTCAGCGTCGCGTTCTTCATAGCCTTCATGGACAATCGATACTTTGACCCCGTTCACGCGAATCTGCCGGTCTTTGACCGGTTCGCGTTGCTGCAATTTGAACGACAAGATCGTCGGGGTCAGCGCGCTCACCTGCGCCTGTTCATAATGCTTGGTGTGCCCATAAGCGGATGCATAGACAACCACCGTGCCGGACGGCAGATCGGCAAAATAGAATTGACCGCCAGAGCCGGTGCGTTGTTGCACCACCTGGTTTGGCCCCGTTTGCACGGTAACCACCGCGTCTACCAGCGGCGCGCCGGTCTCGGCGGCGAACACTTTGCCGATCAATGCACATTCGCTTGGCCCTTGCGTCTGGGCGCCGCCAGTGGGTGGCGGGGAAGGCTTATCCCATTCATCAAACAAGTGCGTGGCGTCGGTATAGTCGATGATGCGAAACCAATATTTTTCTGTATCCTCGCATAAGCGGCTGCCGCGCCCGACAATCTGTTTGAAAACAGTCGGCGAACTCATGGTGCGGAAGAAAACAATGTTGCGGACGCTTGGTGCATCCACACCGGTCGTCAGCAAATCGACGGTGGTGGCAACGACTGGTGTCGGCATGTCCACCTTTTGAAATTTTTCCAGATTAGCTTGCGCCGTGGCCTCTTCCGAGACAATGCGCACGGCGTAATCGGACACATTCAAATCGCGATTTAGCGCATTTAGATGTTTAACCACTTCCAGCGCATGCTCCTGGCTGACACAGAAGATCATCGTCTTTTCCATGCGTCCATAAATCCGCAGTAGCCGTGCCAAATGCTCACAATGGGCTTTTACACGGTCAGGCAGGGTGATCTGGCGCTCAAATTGGGATGTGCCATAGCTCGAACGTAATTCGGCGTCGTCTGGCACATAGACTTCGGCGCCTTCTTTGAGGACATCTTCAATGTTCAAGCCCTCAACATCATAATTCGTGCGAACGGTGTGAATCTTATAATTGGCCAAAAAACCGTCATCGATCCCCTGGCCGAGACTATAGGTGAAGACCGGTTCACCAAAGTAGGCATAGGTGTCAACATTGTCGGTGCGCTTGGGGGTGGCCGTCATACCCACCTGAATCGCATTGGGAAAACGCTTGAGAATGTCGTTCCAGGTGCCAAAACCGCTGCGGTGACATTCATCAATAATGATCAGGTCAAACGTAGCGGGTTCTAATGTCTCAAAGAGGCGCAAACCGCTGGCGTTGGTGGCATACAGTGCCTGGTAAATGCCAAAGTAGATTTGATGGTTGCGTGGCACTTCGCCGGCTTCGATCAAGGCCCGCGGGTCGCTGCTGCCCTCATGAAATGGTTCAAAGGCGTTATAGCCCTGATTGCGCAGCACAACCCGGTCGGCGAGAAAGAGGATGCGCTTATTGGCATAATAACCAGATTTGATCAGTTTCCAGACCAGTTGCATGGCGATAAAGGTTTTGCCAGTACCCGTCGCCAGATTGATCAGAATGTGTTTGTCACCTCTTAAGATATGCTCAATCACGCGATTGACCGCCACCTCTTGATAGTAACGCGGCTTCTTTTGCCCTTCCGGATCTTTCCAATACGATTGCAGGAGTGGGTTCTTCGGTTGGTTGGTTAACAGCGCTTGGTAGTCACATTGCCGCTGCCATAACGCCTCTGGTGGCGGAAAGGCATCCATCGCCAGTGTTTGCTGCGTATTGGTTGTAAAATCCCAAAACTCGAAGCCATGTCCATTCGACGAAAAGGCAAAGAGCAAACCCAACTTTTCCGCATAGCTTTTCGCCTGTTGCAAGCCAGCGCCCGGTGCGTATTCTTCACCTTTCGCTTCAACAATCGCAATTGGCAACGACTCCGCATAGCGCAATAGGTAATCAGCACGGGTTGGGCTTAGTTGCTCGTGGCTATCCCCGCGTAAGATAATCTGTCCAGCCGTAATGGGGTATTCCATCGTCATTCGCACGCCGCGCCATTCTTTTGCTTGCAAAGCAGGCGTGATCAGGTGCAACTTGGTGTCTTCTTCATTATAAGGCATAAGCACTCCGCAGGAATCCAAGCAACAGGACGAATAGACGGAGTGTAGAGGTTTGGAAGACAAATGTCAAAAAACCTGAATGAGAACTTACGGTGGTGACTGTAGCGCGTAAGTCCTACCTACTTCAACAGCTAGATAGTTGGCGGCGCAGGCGACGAGGTAATCAGCTTGCCGGTGTTGTTTCAGGTGTAAGACGCGACATCGCGCCAGTATGGCACGACTGCTCGACACGGGTCAACCCTGCGGTATCACCGGTGCGCTCTCCAGACCTGCCAAACTCGCACCCACCGGGATATCGACTTCTTTGACGCTGCGCACATAGTCTTCGATGCCGAGTAGGAAGGGGAAGAGATATTCGGGCGTGCTGGCGCGGCCCATATGGCCGACGCGCAGCACCTGACCCGCTAAGGGGCCACCGGCGCCAGAGACAAAGTAACCGTGCTTCTTGGCGAGAAACTCGCGCAACTCCTGCTCATTTTCCATGTCCGCCCGCTTGCGCACTGTCGTCACCGTAAACGAAGCATCTTCCGCGCGCACGAGCATTTCAAAGCCAATATTGGACAACCCCGTGCGTACTACCTGTTGCGCCCAGGCATAGCGCGCCCAGTGGCCAGCCAAGGTCTCGCCGTGCAAGATACGTTTTAAACTGGTGTTGAGCGCCGCGATCAGACCGGTGGCCTGAGTGGTGGCGGTGGGTACTGGGCGTGCGCTGCTCACATTGCGCATCGCACTTAGCGCCGACTTCGCCCCGGCGTCGTGATAGGTTTTCCAGGTCGAGAGGTTGTAATACCAACCGCGACAGGCCGTTGCCTTCTTCGCTTCGATAATCGTCCAAGCGCGTTCACTAACGGCGATAATGCCCAGCCCCGGCGGCACTTCCAGCGCTTTGTTGGACGAAGTGCAGACCAGGTCCAATCCCCACTCGTCCACCGGCAGGTTGTAACCGCCCATGCCGGAAATGGCATCGACAAAGATCGGCAGATCGTGTTCGTGGGCCAAGCGCGCCAACGCTTGTACAGGATTGCGCACGCCGGTGCCGGTCTCATTCGCCACCACCGTCACCCCGGTGATGTCCGAGTGTTGGCGCAAAACGGCGCGCACATTGTCTACATCCACCGCCGTGCCCCACGCGGACGTGACCTCGATTACGTCAATGCCAAAGTGCTTGAGAATTTCGATTTTGCGGTTGGCAAAGGGGCCATTGCTCACCGCGGCCACCTTTTCGCCCTTGGCAAAAAGGCTGGCGACACAGGTCTCCACCGCCCCCGAACCAGGCGATGTGAAGATCGCAATATCGTTCTTGGTTTGGAAGACCGCTTGCAACATTTCAATCGTCTCCCAATAGATCGGTGACCAATCCGCGCCATAGTGCGGCAGTACCTGTTCGGCCAGCGTATCCAACGTCTCGTCAAAGATGTCAACGGGACCGGGGATCATCAGTTTCTTGTGTTGTTTCACCGTGTGCTCCAGTTTTGGGATGGGGGAATGATGCGTTTCTAGAATAGGGAACTGTATTGTACCTCAACGGTGTGGATTCTCTCTTACCCGCAAGCTACAGATCAAAACCAGTTGCCTCTGTAGGACGCTTATATTTATGGTATAATAATTGCATCGTCACATGAATAAGGGAGAAGCCTAGATGGCCATCAAACTAACGCTCACTCTATCTGATAAGTTGTATGAACGCGCCCATCGTCTCGCTCAATTGCGCCAACAAGATGTTACCGCCGTGGTGACTGAAGTGCTCGATGAAGCCTTGCCCACGGCTGAGCTAGATGAATATGCGCTAGATGAAGAAATTCTCGCCTTGTCGGCGCCGGATGAAGCTGTCGACCGCGAGATTGCTGCTTACCATGCGCTGCATCCAACGTTATGGGAGAAATATCCAGGCTATCATGTTGCCATTCACGGTGGTCGACTTGTAGACCATGATCGCGATGGTGTTGCTTTGAGCTTACGGATTGACCAACAATTTCCGGACGCGTTTGTTCTAATCCGGCAGGTAGAAGCTGAACCAGAACGGATTCTCTATTTCCGTTCGCCACGCATCGTCAGGAATGGATAATATTGTTCACCTACGCATATGATTCTGACTATGCTGGCCCTGCCTTGCCGATAATCGAAATAACCATTTTCAGTTTGCGCAATAGCAACAGTATCATACGACGCGCCTTGGTTGATTCAGGCGCAGATGCAACCATGATTGCTTTGCGCGATTTGAATCGCTTAAAGGCTCGCAAAGTCGATACGCTGCGAATGCGTAGCGTGAATGGCGTCAGTCAGCCGGTGGATATTTATACGGTCGCCTTGCAAATTGGCTCTTTCGAGTTGCCAAGAGTATATGCCGTTGCAGATCGACAAAATGGCGAGCCGATTATCGGCCGTGACGTGCTCAATCAATTCATCGTAACGCTTAATGGCTTGGCCAGCATGGTAGAAATATCGCAGTAAACAATCAATGTAACGTTCAAACATCTTTACGCACCACGGCGTCTGCCATACGCGCTGCTCGGCTCATGGCGCGCACGTCGTGGACGCGCAGCATATCTGCCCCGCGTTCGAGCGCCAGCACGCCGGTTGCCAACGTGCCTTCGACGCGCTCCTTTGGTGGCAGCCCACCTAACACTTTGCCGACAAAACCTTTGCGCGAGGCGGCGAACAGCAACGGATAGCCCATTGCCCGGAGTTCGTTCAGACGGCGCAACAAGGTGAGATGTTGCTCTAATGTCTTGCCAAACCCTATGCCCGGATCGGTGATCAACAGCCAGCGGGGTAGACCCGCCGCCTGGGCCACACTCAGGCTTTGGCGCAATTCTGCCATCATCTCCTCAATAATGTCACCATACACGTAGGGTGGGCCAAATGGTATGGTCTGTACGCGCGCTTGGTAGGCCACATCCTCTGGCTGGGATCGGTTGTGCATCACCACCAACGGTACTGCGGCCTCAACGGCCAAGTGTGCCAGCTGTGGATCAAAACGCAAGCCCCAGATATCATTGATTAGGTGTGCGCCGGCTTGCAGTGCAGCCCGCGCCACTGGGTAACGAAAGGTGTCAATCGAAAGCGGCACTGTCACCGCCTTGGCTAGGGCTTCAATAACGGGTACAATGCGCGCTATCTCTTCTTCCACGGGGATCAGTGCGTGGCCAGGGCGCGTCGACATGCCACCGATATCCAGACAATCAGCGCCTTCGGCGACAAAGCGCTGGGCTTGGGCCACAGCTTGTTCTACCATCGGCGCGCCGGGAACGGCCAACCCGTCGCCGGAAAAGGAATCGGGCGTTACATTAATAATGCCCATGATGCGGGTCTTCTGGCCCCAGGTCCAGATCTGGTTGCCAATTGGCATCACGCGGGCCAAAGGCGGCGCTTGCAATGCAGTTAAGAGTTCGCGCATGGTGCTCCCCAAGCGTGGGTGACGCAAATTGGGCGCAATGTCGCACAGGGGTTCCAAGACAAATGTGCGCTCGGCCATCAAGGCATGAGGGATGATCAAATCCTCGCTTTGGATCTGGGCGTCGTCGTAGAACAAAATGTCAATATCAATCGGGCGTGGGCTGCCATATTGCTGTGTGCGTCGGCGCCCTAGATCGTACATCGCCTGCTCGTTGGCCGCCAACAATTCATGGGGCGTCAGGCGTGTGGTCACCTGGCAGACGGCGTTGAGATAATCTGGCACGTCAGTAACATATTGGGCCTTGGTTTCATACAGAAAAGAGGTGGCGGTAACCTTGGCAAAGGCTGTCAATGCTGTAAGCGCGCGGTGAATGTGGGCCGCGCGGTTGCCCAGATTGCTGCCCAGGGCGAGATAGACTGTGTGGTGATCAGACATAAAGTACTTTCTTGGTTTCGTAGCTTGGATCGCAACAGTTATGGAATGAACAATAGTCGATTATCTTATCATGCTGCTTGATTGTCATCAAGTAAGAATTTTTCGTGAGCATTGATCGATAACTTACCTCATTCCACTTTGCAAAGTTTAACAAGCAGGCATAAAATACTTTTGACAAAACTGTTTTCACATGGCAATTCTGTACAGGCGCAGCTACGTGGGGGAGCGGCGTGTCCGCACCACCTGAATCCGCGCCTATAAAATGACAAAACTGAATTGTTCGCTGTTTGTTTGATGATTTATTGAATTAAGACATTTTTATATCAACGGTTGTTTATATCAACGATTGTTTGTATCAACGATTGTCACCCAGGCTGTTGTACAACGCGGATCTAAGATCTAACTCTGTGAACATAAATATTCGAACGTTAAATGTGCCACTGTTACGTTACCTATTCTTTTCAAAAAAACTGAGCTCGGCGCAAATTATTTCTTTGTCCTTTGCGATCGCAATTGCCATTGGTACATTTTTGTTGTCGCTGCCAATTTCGCATGCGAGTGGTCACTATGTAGGTGTGATTGATGCCTTCTTTACAGCCACGAGCGCACTTTGTGTCACTGGCTTGGCTGTGGTCGATACGGGTTCTGTGTATAGCCGTTTTGGCCAGGTCGTCATTTTGTTGTTGGTTCAGGCCGGCGGCTTAGGTATCATTACCCTGGGCACATTTGTTGCCTTACTCAGCGGCCGGCGGATCGGCTTTCGCGAACGGATGAATCTCCAGGCGCAGATCAACTCGTTGCATGTCGGCGGCGTTGTCCGCCTGATTCGCCAGATTGTGCTCTTGGTCTTTAGTTTTGAGTTAATGGGGGCGTTGCTGCTCTATATTCGTTTTGCGCCGCTAGAAGGCTGGGGTGACGGTGTTTTTTTTGCGCTCTTTCACAGTGTTAATGCCTTTAACAATGCCGGTTTTGGCCTCTACCCGGATAACCTGATCCACTTTGTGCTCGATCCGCTCGTGAATTTTATTATGATGATCCTGATTGTGCTGGGCGGATTGGGATTTATTGTGCAGACGGATCTGATTATGCACTATCGCCGGCGTGGTCAGCGCCGGCCATTGCTCTTGAATACCAAACTAGCGCTGACGGCCACTGTTTTTTTAATTGCGGCCGGAACGTTGATCATTCTGATTTTTGAATGGAGCAACAGTAAGACGCTTGGCCCACTTGCATGGCCGCATAAGCTGTTGGCCAGCCTCTTTCAGTCGATAACACCGCGCACGGCTGGATTTAATACGCTGGACTATGCCACCATGCGTGAAGGCACCTTAATTTTTACCCTATTGCTCATGTTTATTGGTGGCAATCCTGGCTCGACCGCGGGTGGGATCAAGACGGTAACATTTTTTGTGCTGCTGGGTAGCGCCTGGAGTATTAGCCGTGGCCAAGGTGAATTTGTCATCTTTGGCCGGCGTCTGGCGCCAGAGATGATCGTGCGGGCCGGTTCGATTGCTCTGATCAGTGTTGTCGTTTTGGGGGCGGCGATTACTTTACTCACCTTTACCGATCCCGGTTTGGATGCGTTTGCGCTGGCTTTTGAAGCAGTTTCCGCTTTTGCTACGGTTGGGTTGTCGGTTGGCATTACGCCGGAGTTGAGCGCGGCGAGTAAGTTTATCATTATTATGCTTATGTATTTTGGGCGGCTTGGTCCACTTACATTTGCGTTGGCGCTGGTCGAAAGACCAAACGAAAGACGGATCAATTATGCGGCCGAAGATATTGTGATTGGTTAATGTGTGATTGGTTCGTAGGTAACCGTTAAAATTTTTCTGGAGGACTTGTGAAGGTAAAGCAGTTTCTCGTGATTGGGGCTGGGCGTTTTGGCACGGCGTTGGCGACCACGCTCTACCAAATTGGCCATGAAGTGGTGGTGGTAGATGAAGACGAACGGGCCATTGAAGATATTATGCATCAAGTAACACATGCGATGATTGTCGATGCGGCTGATGAGACAGCCCTCTATAAAATGGGGTGCAGCAACTTTGATACCGTGATTGTTGCCATCGGTGATAATCTGGAGGCAAATATTCTGGCCACCGTCGCTGCCAAGAGTGCTGGGGCAAAACAGGTGATCAGCAAAGCCAAGAACGACATCGCTGCCCGCATTCTGGCGCGCGTGGGCGCGGATCGGGTTATCCGCCCCGAACACGATATGGGCGTACGGT
Organism: Caldilineales bacterium; assembly: GCA_038247295.1. Lineage (GTDB taxonomy): Bacteria > Chloroflexota > Anaerolineae > Caldilineales > Caldilineaceae > JAPLGZ01. Next base: position 10,679 of record JBBRVA010000002.1, read on the forward strand.
TGGCCAAACAGATCAGCGCGCCCGATATCCTCGATGCTTTGCAACTGGGTGAAAAGCACGGCGTGGTGGAAATCGAAGTCCACGAAAACTTGTACGGCACATTGCAAGAGTTGCGTTTGCCCAGTCGCTTTGGCGTGCAGGTGATCACGGTTAACCGCAACAACGACATCATCGTCGGCCCACCGGCAGATTTTCGGCTGCAAGCTGGCGATAAGGTCCTGTTGATCGGTGAAAATAATGGGATTGAGAAATTGCGTAGTTACTTAAGTGATTAGGAGCGAAAGAACATGGCTGAAAATCCCTGGCGTGGTATCTTTGTGATTGTCTGCACGCCCTTTACCGAAAGCTACGAACTGGACGAAGCTAGTTTGCGCAAGCAAGTGCGCTTCTGCATCGAAGCCGGCGCACATGGCCTGGTCGGCCCGGCCAATGCCAGCGAATTTCCCACCCTTTCCGACGATGAGCGCAAACGCTGGCTGGAGATTGTAATTGGCGAGACCGCGGGTCAGATTCCGGTGGTCGCCGCGACCACCTCCGGCCATACCTTGCCTGCGGTAGCGTTAAGCCGTTGGGCACAGCAAATTGGCGCCGACGGCATTATGGCCATGCCGCCGCATATTTTGCATCCAGACGCTGATGGCTGTTACGCCTATTATGCCGCGCTCTCGGCCGCGCTGGAGATTCCGATCTGCATCCAGAATTATATTGGGCCGCTAGGGACGCCGATGAGCGCCCAACTATTGGCGCGTATGTGTCGCGAATTAGATCAAGTGCAATATTTGAAAGAGGAAACTCTGCCCGAGCCGCGTGCGATTAGCGCAACGCTGGCTGCGGCGGGTGATGCTTGCAAAGGCGTTTTCGGGGGCCAGGGCGGCATCTATCTGTTGGATGAATACCGGCGCGGTGCACATGGCAATATGCCCGCCTGCCAGGTCACCGATGTGCAAGTCGCGATCTGGGCTCTGTTAGAGGCCGGGGATGAAACAGGGGCACGCAAACTTTTCAACCAGTTGCTGCCACTGATCAACTTCGAGCGTATGCATGGCGTCGCGGTCTACAAAGAAGTCCTCTACCGGCGCGGCATCTTTGCCACCACCGTTGCCCGTGCGCCCGGCAAAGCCCTGGATGCGTTTGATCAAGCAGAGTTAGACGCCATCCTGACCGACGTAGAATCGCTTTTTAGTATCTAATTGACAAACCAATCAAAGCTTGTACCCAGATTAGATATAGCTATCCAGAAAAGTTTTGTCCCATCTTCGTACTGGAGGATGTGGGACAAAACTTTTCTGGATAGCCATAGTAGAAATTGGATATGAGGTGTTTAATACGCAATAGAGTTTATTCCGATTTGTTATTTGGATAGCAAAACAGGGTATGATCGGTCTTGTAGGTGCGGTTTTTAACCGCACAAGCTTGGTCAACCCAGACTTGTGCGGTTTTTAACCGCACCTACGAATGCGCAAAATTAAATCGGAATAAGGTCTAATCTTGTCGTTGAATTGTAAGTCAAGTGTAATCGGCAAAATACGTTTGCTCTGCTATACTCTATGCTTGTATCTAAGGCGGACGACAGACCACGGACTACAGGCGTCTCTCGTCTATTATCTATCATTTTCTCAACGATTGGAGTAAAGCACCTTGACGCTGCGAACGCTCTCCGCATTTCTAACTATTCCACTGTTCTTGTCGCTCTTGTTGGGGGCGCCAAACTCGTTGCAAGCTCAGCAAGCCACAACCGATGCAACACCTACTGCTCAGCCGTTGGTTTGGACGGCGCCAGCGCCTGCGGCCCTCGGGCTGGCGGCCAGTGCTTCGGTAGCCAATGATATTGCTACCTACGTTGTATACCCCACGAACCTGACCAAATCATCACTATTGGATGTGCAAATCGGCGTGCCATTGCCGGCCGGCGCAACCTTTTTGGCGGCTGGCGCACCGGCACCTTTTGTTACCAGTTTTGATGGTGAGATGGTGATCTTTTCGGCGCCCGAATTGACGGCTAGCAAAGTGGCCCTGCCGTTGCGCTTTCAATTCTCGTTGGCCGAGGTCACCGCGCCGTTGGCGACAACGCGTGCGACCGCCACCTGGAAGGCCATCCAAACCTATCTGGGGCAGAGTTTATTAGCCCAGGCAGAAAGCAACAGCGGCGACATTATGATTCAGCCGCACGTGCCGCAAGAAGTGGTTGCCGACAGCGCCGGTGATGTCCCATTTGCCGATTACGACCTGACTGGGCTTGCCTTCCAACAAGAGCAAGCGCTGCTCAAGATTACTTTTTACACCGCCGGCGATTTGGGTCCAGTCGGCAAGGCCAACGAATTGCTTTTGTACATCGACAACGACTGCAATGTTGATACAGGCCGGTCCCGTTCCGCCTTGGGTATAGATTACCGGGTGCGCTATCAACATCTTAAAAGTCAGGCTAGTTTGAGCACCTGGGAACCGGCCATTATTACCACCACGGCTACGATCACGGCGCCAGAAATCATCACCGCGTCGAATCCGGTAAGCGAACCCGAAGCAAGCCAAGATGGCACTTGGCGTACATTATCTTCACTGAGTGTAGAAAGTCCGCCAGATGGCAAAACCGTAACGATCTGGGTGCCCCATGCGGCGTTAGCGGATAGCAGCCAGTTTTGCTGGCTTGTCGAGGGACAGGATCGTTCGAATGCGTTTACGCCTACTCCGCCCAGAGATGTGCTGCCTAATGACAGCAACCAACCAGCATTAACCCAATATAGCGCTTGGGAAACAGGTGGTACAATCCGGGTCAGTGTCGCTTCGACGGCGACACTGGACGCTGCCGCTAGTGAGCCAGTGACAGTAAGCGCTACCATTACCGAGATTGCCAGCGCTGTACGGGGCAAATTGGCTGTGCCGCTGATCAATGAGCAAGGCGATTACGATGTGCACATTTTTACCTTGCCGGCTCAAACCACAGACGTTATTCCCGATGCTGGTCAGCCCGTCTTCCGGCCCGATGGACGCCAGTTGTTGATCAGCCGCACCAGCACCGAGACCAATGGCCTGTTCGCCTTTGACCTGGCAAAGGACAGCGAAGCACCGGTACGCGATTTGGCGGCCAACAGTTATCCTTTTTATAATCCCGATGGAACCTGGTTGGTCTATGTGAGCGATGTTATCAGTGATACTGGGCCAGCTACGGAACTGGATCCGCTCTTCTGGCGCTGCAATGTCGCCGCGGGTGGCGAAGCGGATGCGGAAGCCTGTTCGCCCATTCCTCCCGCCGGTGTGCGCTCTCCGGTTAAGCAAGCCAATCCATTACAAGGCGCTTACCCGGTATGGACCGCCGCGGATCAGATTGTTTATCAGGGGTGTGCAGCTTGGTTCGCACCAGATGCGTGTGGTTTATATATGATGCCAGCCGTCAGCGGTGATGAGCCGTTCACCTTGCGGCGCCTCACCTATAACCCCACCGATCTGCCGACTGATGCCAAGGCTGATTTTGTTGCGCTGATGGCGCAGAATGGACGCGACTGGGAAGTCTATGTGATGCGCCTGGATGGCACGTGGGTGCGCAATGTTTCACTCGACAGCACGGCACAGGATGGCTTGCCTGTCCTCTCCCCAGATGGCCAGTGGGTTGCCTTTGTATCGAACCGCGGGGGCGATTGGGCGGTTTGGGGCGCTTCGTTGATCGCCGGTGAAGCACAAAAACTCTTTGATCTGCCGGGTGCTACACCCTGGATGGATGAAAATGAGGGCACCTGGAGCAATCAACGTCTATCTTGGGGGCGCTAACGCTTTAATTCGAAGGGGTGACAGGATGACAGGATGACAGGATGACATTGTGAGTTCCTCTGTCATCCCTTCATCTTGCCATCTTGTCATCACTTCCCCTGTTCTTTACGCCACGCCTCATACTCTGCCCAGCCTTCTTCATTGAGCGGATAGTACTTCTTTAATGCTCCGCCTGCGGCCAATTTGATCCGGCTGAAGACTTCCCACTCTTCATGTTCCAGCGTGTGCTCGGCTACCAGCGCTGCCATCTGTGCCGGCACCATCACCGCTCCGTCATCATCGGCAATGATAATATCACCGGGGAGTACGAGCACACGACTCAGCGCGACTGGAACGTTGTAGGCCCAGGGGAAAAGTGTACCTTGAGAAGCATAATTGGGCGTGAAGCCGCGCGTCCAAAGCGGCACGTCGATCTCTTGAATGTTCGGCCAGTCGCGCACACAGCCATCCACCACTACGCCGATGCCGCCGCGCCCCTTGAAATAGGTCATCAACATTTCGCCCATGCAGCCGGTGTACGGATCACCCCACGCCTGGATCACAAGCACATCACCCGGCTGTACGGTCTCAAAAACTGACCAGAGCGCAGTTGTCTTTTCGGTGCGTTCCTGGCCCATGCCAGAGGCGATATCTTCGCGTTGCGGCATGAATTGTAACGTGATCGCCGGCCCCACGACTTTTCTGCCGGGCGTGCGCGGCAATGGTCCATCAATAAAGGTCTGCCGAATGCCCATTTTGTGCAGGGTTGCGCTGGCGGTGGCGCTGCTTACACCGTGCAACTTCTCGATCAGCGCCGCATCGGGACGGGTAGGCTCTGGTCCGTTGATTGGTAGTTTGATCGTGCCGGGGGCGATCAGCTGAATGTGGTCGAAGTTTTCGCTTGGTTTAGCCATAAAAACCCTCCGCAGGGGAACCCTGCCTTTAGGCTTGGGAGGAATGCGGCAGGGCTACGACCGATCTAATGGTCGGCGCCCTGGGCGAACTTCTCAAGCTACCTAATTTGTTAATCTCCATAGAATAGTGCATACTACCGTTATGACTATGGAGATTGTCAGAACGGCAAAGGTTAAAATAGATTTGGACTTCGACGTAGCGAAACGGACGATCCAGCAATGGAACGCAGCGTGCAACTACATCAGCCAAGTTGCCTTCGATAACCTTGCGATTGCGCACAATACGCTCAAACTCAACAATTTGACTTACGTTGATGTCAGGGCGAGTTTTGGCTTGTCGGCGCAAGTAACCCAGAATGCCGTCCGTCAAGTAGCGGCTAAATATCAATCCGCTAAGACTTCGAAGACCGATCTCAAGCGCCCGATCTACTTCAAGCCTCGCAATGCGGTTGCGTTGCAAGGCGGCGAACGTGGGCGGGATTTTGGCTTTAAGTCTAGTGGACTGAGCATCTGGACCCTTGACGGACGTGTCAAGCAAGTATCTTTTCACGGTTCGCCTAAGCTGATTGAATATCTGGCGAGCTGGAATCTCGGTGATGCCAGAATGTTTATCAGCAAGGATGAAGTATTCCTCTCGGTCTCCTTCGATAAAGAAGTTGAACCCGTCGCTAAGTTGAACAATGCGGTTATCGGCATTGATCGTGGGATCAAGTATTTGGCCGTCACCACGGACGGCCAACGCGCGCAGTTCTTTGGCGGTAAGCGAATCAAGCATATTCGCAAACGCTATTTGAAAACTCGTGCATCTTTCCAGCGGCAGAAGGCAACTCAGAACACGCGGTCGATCCGACGTGCGCTGAAACGGTTGAGCGGGAAAGAAGCAAGATTTATGCGCGATGTGAATCACGTTATCAGTCGAGGTATTGTTGACTTTGCCAAGCGCACAGGAAATTCGACGATTGCGATTGAGCATCTTGACGGTATCCGAAACGCACCACGTCGCAAGGCGCAGAACGCCGATGTTCACTTGTGGGCGTTCTATCAGTTGGAACAATTCTTGCAATATAAGGCGGCTGACTTCGGTTTTGAGATCATCGAAGTGGACGCCAAATACACGTCGCAAGGTTGTTCTAAATGTGGTCATACGGAACCGTCTAATCGTCATGGTCATCGGTTTCTCTGTAAGGCTTGTGGCTATCAACTTCATTCGGACCTCAATGCAGCCAGAAATATCAAATTGCGTGGTGTCATCACTCGGCAAGTCCTGAGTGGTGATGCGCTTCCGTCAGTAAGCGCTGATGCACGAGTCGCCTCTACGGGACTACGGGCAAGCCCAACGCCTTTAGGCTTGGGTCACTGACTTGAGGATATCCTTATATTGATTGCTGATTATTGATAACTATTCAGCCGACAGATTACTACACCGGATTTAGATAGAAACAGATGATTGGCCGTGCTGACAAAAATCCGTTTCTATCTGTATCAGTTGTAGTAGGCTGAATAGTTACGATTATTGATAAGTAAAATCAAGAAAGTTATTAGAAAACAGACCGAGGATTTGGCAATCCCCTTAGAGCAGTAACGAATTCTAAAGACTTTTTTGGTTTTACTTATAACGGCTGGAATGAAGTGCTTTTGCTTTAATTATCTTACTGGTTTCGGATAAAAGTATAGATAGAGAGATGCACCCAGAGATATGGCTAGCGCTTGACGTCTAAATTTATTGGATATATAATGTATATGCAACGCATATCACATGACATGGAATTTATTGATGCGTCCTATAGAAGGCTTCGTTTGGGAAGATTGGGTAATTGACAAACTTGATTGGAAACACGATGTTACCTCTGATGAAGTGGAAGAAGTATTTTTCAATCTACCTTACAAAGTACGACGTACGCAAGGACAGAAGTATCTGCTTTATGGTCGTTCCTATCCAGGTCGTTACTTGTTCGTCGTCTTTGTTTGGATAGGAAGCATAGTAAAAGTAATCTCGGCACGAGATATGACATCTGCTGAACGGCAAATGTATGGACGAAAGTGAGCGATCAATGACAACTTTACCGGTATTTTCCAGTGATCAGGCAGAAGCAGAGTTTTGGGATACACAAGACTCAATTGATTTTTTGGATGAAACAGAACCGGTTGAGATGATGTTCCTAGATGCCAGGCCGACTAAGAAACAGATTTCACTCCGCTTGGAGCAGAGTGCAATTGAGCAGTTAAAGAGACTAGCCGCGCGCAAAGGTATTGGTTATCAGACGCTGATCCGCATGTGGCTAATCGAGCGTTTGCACCAGGAAGTTTTGTAACAGCTAACGTGTCACCTGGATCATATAGTCGCCCTCGATGAAGGGGAAGCGTTCGGCTACGCCCTCGGCTAGTTGCACGCCGATCCCGGGGCGTGCGGGCAGTTCGAGCCAACCGTCGCGCATGTTCGGTTGCTCGGCCAGAATTTCCCACTGCAATGGTCCTTGGATCATGCATAATTCCAGCACGCGTGGGTTGGGCAGCGCGGCCACAGCGTGCGCATTGGCCATACACATCAAGCCATTGTGCCAACTGTGCGGGCAACAATCAGCCCCATAGTGGTGGGCCATTTCGGCAATTCGCATCAATTCGGTCAGACCGCTCCAGGCCCCGTCCGGCTGGACAATCGCATAGGCACGCTTTTCCAGATAAGGACGGAATTGCTCGACCGTTGTCCACTGTTCGCCGCCCGTGATCGGCAAATCGACCGCCGCATTGATGCGCGCATAACCATCGACATCGGTCTGCGGAATTGGTTCTTCAAACCAGGTGAAGCCAAGCCGGTCGATCTCTTTGGCAATCGCCAATGCCTGTTCTTCGGTCAGGCGCTGATTGCCGTCGAGCATCAGCTCCATCCGCCCGTTCACCGTTTGGGCGAGTTCACGCACCAACCCCAGAAAACGATCAACAGTCACGCCGTCCCAACTCCACTCGGTGCCAATCCGAAACTTCATGGCCGTGAAGCCTTGCTCGATATACGCCTGTGCCTCCTCGATCAACTGTTCGGGCCGGTAGCGCCAGTCGTAGCGGCAACCACTGGAGGCGTAAAGCCGCACGCGCGCTTGGGGATTGGGCGTCAGCAATTCGCTGATCCGTTTGCCGGCGATCTGCCCTTTCAAATCCCACAAAGCCGTGTCGATGCCGGCTACAGCACAGTCGTGAGCGTGATTGCGCCCATTCGGGTGCGGAACGATGGCCGAATGGCGCGGGTCCTTGCCGATCAATGCCTGGCTCAGCCAATCGACCCACTCGCCGATCAGGCGCGGGATGCCATAGGCACACGCCTCGCCGATGCCCGTTAGCCCTTCATCCGTTTGGATCACAACAACGGGACAATCCGCCTTGATCACGCGGAAGCGGCTCGTCACCCATTGGCGCTCGGGTTCGTGCATGCGAGAAAGGAGTAGCGTTTCAACTTTAGTAATTTTCATAGTAATTCCTCATTTCTATAGAGACCCAGGCCAAGTTTCAAGTGCTTCCTCCGACTATTTCTGCGATTAGGTAGCTGGTATGATGAATGATGGGAAACAGGTAGACAGGTAGACAGGGAAACAGGTAGACATAGTCAGCCACCTGTCTACTGCGATAATCGCTTACTCCCAACCCTATCTCCTAAATAGGAAAGAGCACGCTAATGCTCTCGCGATTGTGAATGCGGCGAATCGCTTCGGCAAAAAGCGGCGCAACGGAGACAACCTCGATCTTGTCGCAAAACTCCACCGGTTGCGTCTCAATCGTATCGGTCACTAACAAGTGGCGGATTGGGCTGGCGCTGATCTTTTCCATCGAGCCGGGGGTGAAGGCACCATGCGAAACAGCCGCGCAGACCATCTCTGCCCCTTGTTCGACTAGCCGTTGTGCCGCTTCGACCAGGGTGCCGCCAGAAATCGTAAAATCGTCGACGATCAGCGCCGTTTTGCCGCGTACATCGCCGATGATCTCAAGCACTTCGGCGCGCTCATCGTGGCCGTGGCGCTCTTTATAGCCGATCGCCAGAGGTGCGCCCAGAAAATTGGCATATTTGCGTGCCTTTTTGACAAAGCCCGTATCGGGTGAAACCACCACTAGATTTTCTAACTGTTTGCGCTTGATAGCTTCGCCCAGCACCGGCAACGCATACAAATCATCGACCGGAATATGAAAAAAGCCTTGAATCTGCGGCGCATGCAAATCCATCGTAACGACGCGATCGGCACCGGCTACCTGGATCATATCGGCACAAATTCGCGCCCGGATCGAGACGCGCGGCTCATCCTTTTTGTCACCCTTCGCATAGCTGAAGTAAGGCATCACGACCGTGACCGATTGTGCGCTGGCGCGTTTGAGTGCATCGATCCAAAAAATAAGCTCCATAAAGTGATCATTGGTAGGAAAGACCGTGGCCTGCACCAGATAGACCTGGCGACCGCGCACATTCTCGCCGACCCGCACAAAGGTGTTGCCTTCCGAAAAACGCATGACATCACGTTGCGCTGCTTGTACACCCAAATGCGCACAAATATTGCGCGTCAGATTGGGGCTGCCACTACCACCTAGGACGAGAATTTCGTCTGCGGACATACTTTTCTCCAAAAAAGTGAATAGGTGACAGGATGACAGGGTGACAGGGTGACAAGATGAAGGGATGACGCCGACCTGCGGTCGGACGATGACAAAGGGACATCCCATGTCATCTTGTCACCATCCGACCGCAGGTCGGCGTCATCCTGTCATCCCTTCATCTTGTCACTCTCACCACGCCATTGTACGCTTTGTAAAGTGGCGCCCAATCTCTGCGGCCGCTTGTTGGCCAGCGCAGACACGTACGCCTTCGGTGATCATTGCGACCACCGTTTCGGTGCCAACACTGTTAAGAAAAGCAACCTTGGCTGTGTCACATGCCGTCTTCACACGGAGCCGCGCTGCTTCCATTTCCGGTGGATAGGGTGGATCGTGGGCATCTTTGTAGCCGAAGGACATGCCCATGTCGCCCGGTCCCCATTCGGCAAAGGCGATGCCAGGGATAGCAACACTGAATTCGACATTGGCCAGGGCGCGCCGGTTTTCGATCTTCAACCCTAGCATGATTTCGCCATTCGGATTTAGCGGCCAGACATCGGCCCGCTCCAAATATTCCTGTACCGGCAGCCCCCAGATCGCGGCGGCTTGCACTTGGCCACCCTGGCCACGGCGCCCCTGCTCCAACCCGTGGCCGACGCCGATTGATTGAAACGAGTAGCGGGCGGCTTCAACAAAAACCTTGACTGCCCCGGCCGTTTCGGCATGGCAGAGCAAAATACCATGTACACCACATGCTAACACCTGCTTAACCATCCAAGCATTAGCGCGCATGGTCTGCTCGTCGGCGCCGTCCGTGGGCAGCGTCACGATCACGGCTGGGGTGCGATGGCCGCTGCGGGTTGGGCCGCCATCGACCAGCCCGCGCATAAAATCGGCCAGCCCGGCGGGATTGAAGGGGCCATGCTCCATCTCTACGATCAGATAATCGGCCCAAGTCTGCGCGGCGGCAACGCCACCTGCATAGCTTATCTCTTCAACACCGGTGTAATAGATCGGCTGATCCTGCTCTAACAATTCGATCGCCCGATTGACACGTGGCATGCTTGCTCTCCTCTTACGCTGAGAAACAGAGAATAGGCTATATTATGTCCGAATCCCGTTTTCCGAATCCTGTTTCCCAATTTAGCGCAGGCTATTCCACGGCGCTTGATCGCCCATTTCCACCGATACGTAACCGGCCGCAGTAACACAAGGCGCCAGGATGGCAAGCACTTTGGCTGGACTTGATGAAGTATTAAAGGAAGCATGCACGATATCGGCGGGGATAAAGACCGAATCGCCCGGCCCTAGCAGGCGTTTTTCCTGCTCCAGCCATTGTTCAATCGCACCCTCGACCACGTAGATCACTTCTTCCTGATCCGGGTGTTTGTGGAAATTATGGCCATGACCGGGGTTAAAATTAACTTCGATCACGACCAATTCGGTTGCGCCTGTGGTCGCCGGCCGGCTCAACCAACCCAGCGAACCCCAGTTTAATTGCTCACGCTCTACCTCTGTGCTAGAAATAAATTTACCCGGCATGGTTTGTTTCCTCCTTCGATTAAGAAGCGGTGAATGGAAAATAGGCAAAATTTGTCAATTCAAGATGAAATCGATGTGAAAAATCTAGGCTCATGCATGCCACCAGACGACGCCATAGAGGTTGACCAACACACCCAGTGCAATTAACCCGCGCATGGGCCATGTCACCCGTCTTCCCGCCGCAATGGCCAACAAAACCAGCACAGGGACCATGAAGTCGAGGCTAAAGCGGTAGCCAAACTGCCACCATCCCGTATTATAATAGAGCAGGAGGGGAATGAGCAACAGCCCTAACGCGACCCAGGCGCCAATCATCAAGGGGGAAAGCCGGCGGGCGCGCCCCAGATAGATCAAGGCTGGGGTGGTAAATAAAAGACTCATACCTTCTGGATCGGGTTTCCAGAAGCCGATTTCGGCATCCCATTGCGGACCGGCCAGCCACATGGCCCAAAAATTCTTGGGCAGATAATGGGGGTGAAACTGACCATAGACGCGCAAATTATCGGCTAATTGTTCGGCGACGTTTTCGGTTAGATAACCAAAATCGAGCGGGTTGCCAAAGCGTGCCGCATTGTAGGCCAATAGGCTGGCAACGACGAGCGCAATCGGCAACGCCGAAAATGCTGCCCAGCGGGCCAATGCGCGCCACGCTATTGCGCCATCGGGTTTGCGCAGATGCATGGCTGCAATGCCCACCAGCAGCGGCCAGGTTAAAAGCACCGTGGGCCGCGCTGCCACTGCTAATCCCAATGCTAAGCCAGCAAGCCAGGGTGAAGGACGGACAACAGCAAGCCAGACGGCCAGGGCCACAAAGGTAACCGTGCAGATCTGACCGACAAACCACACCGAGCCAATCGTCGCCATATACCAATGAACACTGCCCAGCCCAAAGAGGGTGGTGAGCCAGAGATTGTCGCTGCTGCTCAACTGTGTCCAGCCCCGGCGGGCCAGTGCTTGTAAAAGCAGATCGACCAGGCTAACATTGAGCGCACCAAAGAAAGCACAGAAGAGCACCGTCTGCACTTGTGCCAGCCCAACTGACGCCACCCAAGGCAGCATCAGCAACGCGGGTAAGGGAGGAAAAGGCACATACCATTCACCTTGGTATTGGGTGAGATCGTGCGTGGAGGGCGGGTTCAGCAAATAGAGCCGTCCCTCTAGAAAAGACCTGGCCAAGTGGTTGAAATACGCTTCGTCTGGCGTTCCCACACTATCAAACCAGACCGCCGCACCCCAGTAGGCGGCGAAAGCGATGGCAAAGACGAGCAGCGCCCGCCCGCCTTGCCCAATCAAGGATGGCGCGCCTGGCCTCATGCCGGGCGCGTCCAGCGGATGTCCATGCCGTCGCGGCCGTTGAGCGCCTGTTGGAAAAGTGTGATCAAGGTTTCGTCTGCCCCTTGCGCTGCGAACATATCGACGGTGGCCTGGTTGATATAATAATCTTGATCATCAGCCGATTCTTCTTCCAAATGACTGCTAAGAAATTGGAATTGTTCGTCAGTAAGCGCGCCAATGCTGGCGCCCGTACTCGCATCGAAAAGCTCTACCATTTCAGCTTCCTTTCAAAAGTGTACAACAGCGGCGCGCGAAGCGCCTCCAAAGTATGGATCGTACATGGCACATTAGATAATGAAGATCAGAATTAGCCGTTGGATCCTGTCCAACGGCTATTCTTCGTTGTCTGTATCCCGAGTTGACTGGGCCGGCCCACCGACATACGGCATTACCACGGCGCGCTCCAGCTGCAACCCTTCAAACTCATCATCGCCAGGGCCGTCGTAAATGAGCGTGTGCGGACCCTTGAAACCGGCCGCCCGCGCCAGATCGAGACAACGCACAAAATCGGTTTGGTCCATCACCCCCGGCGCACTAAAGTGGCACTTGGTATGGCAAGATTCAGCGCGCGGTAAGATTTGGGCCAGGTCGTCGTATTTCTGCGCACCTTTCCAGTTGCCAAAATCGGCCAGCAGCCCTACATCGCCTTCCAACCCGTCAATCAAGGTCAGAACTGCTTCCGGCGTAGACAGGAGATTGTGCCAGTTTTCTGTCATCAAACGTAAACCGCGCATACCCGCATAGTCCGCCAGATTCATCAAGGCATCCTGGCTTTTGGCTAGAGCGGCTTTGCTTGGCTCGGCCTTGCCGGCAATCACACGCGCCCGCTTAGCGCCCAGGTGGCAGGCCACATCAATCCAATCCTCGATCCAGGCAATGTCGCGATCCGCATGTTGGGGATCGGTCACATCGCCAGCGTCGATCAGTAGTTGCCAGAGTTCGACACCAGCCGCTTCAATCGCTTTGCGCAATTGGGTCAAATAGGCTGGGTCGCGGCTGGCCAGGTGAAAGTGGCAGATTTCTAGCGTATGGATACCTTGTTCGGCAATGCGCGCCGGCAATTCCAATAAGGTAAAGATGGGCGTCGTTGTTGGTACGCCACCTTCATTTTCATTCGATTCAGGGCCAGAAAAAGTGGGGCGCCCCAATGATCGGTGCAAGCTCCAAGTAGAAACAGAGAGACGGGGCCGGTTGACAATGGTCATGATAATACTCCCTTTGCGTAACACAAGATTAGTAGCCGGAGAAATTTTATCATACCTTCCAGACCAGACCAATAGATCGCTAACCAAAGTTGGTGAGTATGAACCCAGTTGATAGGGAGAGAGGGAAACAGGGAAACAAGGAAACAGGTATACAACAGGTACACAATTAGATGGGAAATAGATGTCGTCTACTTATTTACTTGTCTACCTGTTTCCTTATCTACCATCAGAACGTACTCTCGGGCGTCGTTGATGGGCACCAGCGCGCGGCCAGTAGATAGGGGATCAGCGTGGCGTGTGCTTCCGGTGTGCCGATGCGATTGAGCGCATCTACTGCGTTGGCACGCACATAGCGATTTTCATCCTTCAAGGCTTGTTTGAGGGCTGGCACCGCCCCCGCGGCCTTTGCTCCCAGCCGCGCCAGCGCTAAGGCAGCGGTGAAGCGTACCTGGTCGTCGGTATCATAGTTTAGGCTTTTGGCTAAAGTTTCCACCAATGGCGCGGCTGGTGCGGTGATGGTGCCCAATGCTTCGACAGTGTTGCGGCGTACCCACTCGGCTTCGTCGCCAGTCAGTTTTACCAATGCTGGCACAATTTCCGGCGCCACCTGCCCAATTTCGCCCAGCGCATAGGCGGCATAACCGCGCACCGCTTCCGCTTCGTAATCGAGCAACTCGGCCAACGCGGGCGCCGCAACCGGACCACTTGCACTCAGTGCATAAGCGGCATTGCGTGCGGCGTCTTTGGATGGTGCCTTAAGCGCTTGGGTTAACGCGGTTACCGCTGGCTCGCCCATATTGGCCAGGCCGTAGGCCGCATTGATCGCCACCGGCTCGTATTCGTCGTCCAGCGCGGCGGTCAAGGCTGGGATGGCGTCAGCCGCCGCAGCGCCCAACAAGCCCAACTCATCGGCGGCGCGCAGACGGATGCGCTTGTCGCCGTTGGCAAGGGCGTCGATCAGCGCCCCAATCTGGCCGTTACCATTACTTGCACCGTTTGTTGGGATTCCGCTTTGGCCGGAGAGCCATTGCCATTGGTGCTGCCAGACCGTTTCATGTTGATTGGTCGGCCCCTCGCCATTCATCGGCTTCCAAGCACTTTGCTGATTGTGCCAAGTCGGCGCGCTGGGGCGCTCCATGCGTACAAATTGGAATTTGAGCATCGAGCGGTTGCGATCCGAAATATTGGCTGTCCCCTTGTGCCAGATGTCATAGTGGATCAAGGCCATGGTGCCGGCTTCACCCAGTACGTGCTTTTCCACCTCGCTCTCGTCGCCCGCCCGCGAGTTGTAATATTGGGTGCCGGGCATAATGGCCGATGGGCCCATCGCTTGGATCACTTCTTGATTGAAATAGAAGATCATGGCCCACCATTGATGATGGTTGCGCACCTTGGCATGGCCCCAATAGCTATCTTTGTGCCACGCCTGCACCTTGCGCCCCGGTTCGCTAAAGTGACCATGACGATGCGGATGCATAATGTAGCTTGGTCCCAACACGCTCGTCAGCGCACCACGTACAGTCGGGTGCTCAAAGACATCCTGAATTTCTGGCACGCGCGGCAGAATGTTGTTGCCGGGGTTGCCTTCCTTGCCCATCACGGCTTCAATCTTAAGGCGCATGGCCGCGTGAAATTCGGGTGGGAAGTCCGCCTTGAGCACTACATAGCCGTGGGCGATAAATTGGCGCATCTGGTCGTCGGTGAGCAGATTGTTGGTGGCGAGCATGAGTGGGTTCCTTCTTTATACAAGGGAGCGTTCATCGCAATCGTAAAGAATTTTGTCCGTTGGCGAAAGCCGATCTGAATTGTAGCATATTGGAAATGATCGACAAACTGACGGATACGCCTCAAGGATTGGCGGCAAAGAAAGCTTGCAGACTCTGGATTTCTGCTTCCTCATTTTGATATTGACGCACCGCCGCCAGTGCATTTTCAATAATCGAATCGTAGCGGCGGGGATCAGCGAGCAAGGTTAATAAAACTTGTTCCAGCGTCTCACCGAGCAGGGGCAAGTTACCATTCTCGACCAAGATGCAGTTTTGCTGGGCGCCGGTCCCGACCAGATAGGCATGGCCACCCACGCCGGCATAGCCAACCACCAGGCAACCGCAGGCCATAGCTTCTAACACCGAGACGTGCATGCCCTCTTGTAGAGTTGTCGCCAGGTAGAGGGTCGAGGTGCGTAAGTGTTGGGCGTAGGTCGCTTCATCCATGTCGCGCAAGGCTTGCCAGGCGCAAGTTGCCAGGGTTGGATTACGGCGTGTGATAATCGCTTGCAACCATGCGCCCGACGCATCTTTGCGCGTCAGATAGGCAATTTGGGGCTTTTTCTGCTCCCGTTGATGGTTGTAACGCGCCATATCGACAAACTCGTGGATCAGAGTAACGTTGATGCCCATGCTCCACTCCAGATAGCGCTTGATCACTGGTGATACTGTGATCGCCTGGGTGATGCCATAATCCTGCCAACGCTCGCCCGGTTTCAGCCGGTTGTAGGCTGGCGCCCAACTGAGGGCGAGCACCACACGGCGCCCAGCAAATTTTTGCGTCTGGCGCATCATCTCCAGCATTACTTCTGGGATTACGAGTGTATCATCGCGCTGGAATTGCGGGCGATCCTCCAGCCAAAGCACGGGCGCCGCGTAGCCGTGCCAGGTCAGGACAAAATTCTTTTTTTGGTGGACAACGGCGGCGTCGAAGCCAAGCTGATTCAAGCGCTGGACATAGCGGTAAAGTCGTTTTGTGCCGCCAGAAGGTTGGGGAAAGTCGGGACAGAAGAAAAGAATGCGTGCCATGAATTGTAGTATAACAGAAAGTCGGATGTTTAGAGTTCATAATAAATAACTTTTTGCTTGTCACCCTGTAAGGGTCTGTTCTACTAGACGAAAACCAGACTCTTATGAGGGGTGAGGCGACGAATTAAGCAAGCAGCGCCAACAAAAGATCCTTACCGGGTGACATCGTCGTACTTTGTTTGCGTAAGAACCCTAGGTTACTTCGTTTCCGCCAGCACTCGCACTACACAATCCTCCCGCTCTAGCGCCTCGGGTCGGATCGCCATACCAAGCCCCGGCGTCGTTGGCGCCTTCATGCGGCCATTTTCCACGACAAACTCAAAATCGACCAGATCGCGGAAAAAGCCGAGCGTGTAGGCGCGCACCATCTCTTGCATCCAGGTATTGGTGCAGTGGGTAGCCAGGTGTAGGGCTGCGCCCAGCGTCACCGGGCCGCTGCAATCGTGAAAGATCATGCCCATATTGTGGGTCTCGGCCAGGTTGGCAATCTTGCGCGCCTCGGTAAAGCCACCCGACCAGGCAATATCGGTCATAACGACATCACAGGCGTCAGCGGCCAGCAATTCTTGGATCGCATAGCGGTTCATCAACAGCTCGCTGGCACAGATCGGCGTGCGCGTCGAAGCGCGCAATTTAGCCAAGGTATGCGGATTGTCGGGCTTCATCAAATCTTCGAGCAGCGCCGGCTTGTAAGGCTCCAATGCTTCGGCAATGCGACGGGCGGGTTGCAGTGCCCAATAGCCATGCCCTTCCAGAATCACATCCATCTCTAGCCCGACGGCATCGCGAATCTGCTGCCAGGGGCGTAGTCCTTGCTCGATCTCTTGCCACGAGATGGTCTGGCCCCGGTTGCTGATGGCAAACGGATCAAACGGCCAGATTTTCATGCCCTTAATACCCATCGCCAGCAGCGATTTGGCTAATTCGCCGGCGTCGCCGCTTTGCCAAGCTTCAAAGTCGCGATATTGCTGGGCGAGTACAGGCGCATTTTTGCGCGCAATGCCGGGCGTTCCTTGCGCATAGCCAGCGGAGGCACAGGTGTTGTAGACCGGCACACCGTTAGGATGGCTGCTGCCGCCCATCATCTGCCAGATCGGCTGGCCGGCATGCTGACCCAGGATGTCCCACAGCGCAATATCGACGGCGGAAAGGCAGCGCATCTCTAGCCCGCGGTTGCCGTAGACGTGCGAACCATCGTAAGCGCGCCGCCAGAACCCTTCGATCTGGAGTGGGTCGATCTCCAGCAACTGGGGCGCCAATACCTCTTCGATGTAGGTGGTCACTGAGCGCGGGGTGTAGTAAGTCTCGCCCAGGCCAACAATACCACTGTCGGTGCGCAATTCGAGCAGTGTGATATTGGGAAAATTTGTGAAATGAATGGTACGAATTTGTTCGATTTTCATGATGGGTGATTTCTCTATTGATTGGATCGCTGGTTTAAGGGTGGGGGTGAAAGGTACTGATCTGCCTATCGCTTGCCTGCCTCTTGGTATCATTGCCCTTGGTATCATTGCCATTTGTATCATAAGCCTGCCCTTCAAGCAACCCGCAATATTGCGCGCATGAAACCTTATCCCTCCGCTTATCGTATAGCGTCATAAGCGTTTGAATTGACATCGCACTGTAAGGGCTTTGTATCTATGGTTACTTGTCATTTGAACCAAAATTTGATAAAATAGGTTTATCAAACGGGCTATCGGGACAAGCAAAAGTATTTTCACTTATCGTCACCTTGTTTCCGAGCTGTTATGTCCGCCACACTTGTACTTTCGGTTGACATACCAGTGTTGAGCCCTCCATTGTACCTTTGCAACAGAGTAAGATAATTCGCTTAGTCCAGGCTGTTTAGTGCCATTAGAAAAGTGGCTGTCAGTACGACAATGTCACATTTGGGTCGTATTTGGATGATGACACGGTTGACTGATAGCTTCCGACTTGGGTCGGCGCCGACTGAACACTAGCTCTTGCTGCCTGGCCCTAGCTTTCGCTCCTCCTGCTAAGGAGTTTTTAACTCGGTGATTTATCCTTTCACGGCAGGCGACATCCTGTTGATCCAGCGTCTGGGGCGGCAAGCAACCAAGCTTAACACTGTTCGCGCTTTGCTGCAACCTTATTCCGCTTTATGGGCTGCGTTAACTGCGGTGTTGCCATGGAATGAAGCCAAAGTGGCCACCTATGTGCTGCATCAGCGGGGCAATTATTTGGCCCGCGCCGGCTTTTTGCAGGCGCAAAAGCGGATCGGGCGTCCCGAAGCCGATATTATCTTACTGGCGCCCGCGCTGGATACAGAGTGGGGACACCCCGCGGTTTGGGAAAAATTACTTTCCCACTATAGTACTGAAGCCGCTCAACAGCAAATTACGCGTCTCTATATTGATGCACCCGACCAACCTCTACCCGTTAACACCTTCAGCCATGTCGGCTTTAAAGTCTATACCCGCCAAACCGTTTGGCGTCTTACATCCTACCGCAGCGAGTTGTCTGCCCAGTGGAAGACGGATTCGATCCGCCTCCCCACCAAGGCCGATGACTGGGCCTTGCAGCGGCTTTATACCCGCATTAGCCCCAACCATGTGCAATTAGCCGAGGGTATGCAGACTGATAATGCCGTTAAAGCACCGATTTTGGATTGGTGGCAAACGGGTCTGCGCAATAGCTTTGTCTTCGAGCGCAATGGCGAGTTGCAAGGTTATGTGCGCATTGCACAGGGCCGTCGTGGTGTATGGCTGCAACTTTGGGCTGATCCACACCAAACCAACACAACCTGCGTCCAGAGTTTGATCAGTTGCGCGTTGACGGTCTTGCGTGAAGATCGCATCTACCTGCCTGTTTATATTGGCGTGCGCGATTATCATGGTGCATTGGGGACGATTTTGTCGGACTTCGGCTTTGCACCCTTTACTGATCGGGCCAAAATGGTAAAACATGTGGTCCAATGGGTGCGCCATACCGCGCCCCGCTTGGTGCCTGTATTAGAAGGCGTGCGCGAGGTTATACCAACACCTTTTGTGTTCCCCGAAGAGCCACATCGGCTACCTTCGATAACTTTTCCATGGGCGCAGCCAAATAATGCGCTATTTTCCCCGGAGGGAGGTGGAAGTGATGACAAGAGACAAGAGATCGGCGTCATTGATTAGTGGTCCATCACCAGCAATGCATAACCGGCATAATCGAATGTCCACTGGATGGCTAGGATGAACCAGTTGGACAAAGTAGGCAAACCTTCAGGAACAATCCTGTTCGCATTCACGTTGTTTAATTTATAATACTTGTTACTGGGGGCGGATTTTAGCCCTGATAATCGATGATAGATTGACGATTCAGAAAGCACTACCAGTTGAGTATTGATCGTCGACAAGCGCGAGATTGTTAATGCTAATCCTATCAACGATAACGAGTATCGTTCGCCAAACCTGGCAATCAAAGGAATATTTGTGATACTGGAACGTAGCAAAGAACAGACCACAAACGAACAAGTGACAAGAGATGGATCCACGGAGCTCATAGCCACACAGAACAGTAGTAATAGTGATAATATGAGTACTCTACAAATTACAGATGACTTGGATGTCTTGCTGGCGATTTTACCCGAGCGCGTGCGTGAAGCACTGGAAGCCGCCAACCGCTCGGCCGAATTGATCGAGATCGTGATGGACTTGGGCCGGTTGCCGGAAGCACGTTTTGTCAAAGGTGAAATATACCTGGACAAGACGGAGATTACGTCCGAAGATCTGCAAATGGTGATCGAGCGCATCGGTGATTTTGGCTCGGATAACCGCGCCGGGATCGAACGAACGCTGCATCGCATTTCGGCCATCCGCAATCGCAAAGGTAAGATCATTGGGCTTACCTGCCGCGTAGGACGCGCCGTCTATGGCACCATCGAGATCATCAAAGATATCGTCCTTAGTAACAAGAGCATTCTCTTGTTCGGCCGGCCCGGTGTGGGCAAAACAACGTTGTTGCGCGAAGCCGCGCGTGTACGCGGTGAAGAGAAGCGTGTAATCATCGTCGACACCAGCAACGAAATTGCGGGTGATGGTGATATTCCGCACCCGGCGATTGGTCGTTCGCGGCGCATGCAAGTACCCGAACCGACGCTCCAACACGAAGTGATGATCGAGGCTGTCGAAAACCACATGCCAGAAGTGATCATCATTGACGAGATTGGGCGCGAACTGGAAGCGATTGCTGCCCGGACAATTGCCGAGCGCGGTGTCCAGCTAGTGGGCACCGCTCATGGCAACAGTCTGGAAAATCTGCTCATGAACCCGACCCTGAGCGATCTGGTGGGTGGTATCGAGTCTGTCACGCTCTCGGATGAGGAAGCGCGCCGTCGCGGCACGCAAAAAAGCGTGCTTGAGCGCAAAGCGCCGCCCACCTTCGACGTGCTGATCGAAATCCAGGATCGCCAGCGCATGATTATCCATAACGATGTCGGGGCGGCAGTGGATGCCTTGTTACGTGGGCGCACGCTGATTCCCGAACTGCGTTATCTGGATGAAAACGAACAAGTTCACATTGGCAAAGCGACTGATTATGGCGTGGCCACGCAGCCGACAACCGAGACACGCAGCAGTGCCCCGCGTAAACATCGCGGCCGCGAGTGGGAAAATGGCAAAGGTCATTCCTCATTAGTGGACCAGAAGTATGGTGATAGTGCGCCGGCTTGGAACGAGCAAGAAGAATTCCAACCAGAAACCTTTGCGCCACCCGCACCACCCGCTGTTGATGGTGCTCATCGCAAATTGATGCGCATCTTTCCCTATGGAATCGGGCAAAACCGACTCCGCGTCGCGGCTAATACGCTGAATGTACCGATTGAGATCGTTGATAATCTTAACCAGGCCGATGTTGTGATGACGCTCAAGAATTATTATCGCCAGCAGCCACAGCCAATTGCTGACGCGGAACGGCGTAACATTCCGGTCTACATTCTGCGCAGTAACACGGCCACGCAGATGGAACAATGTCTGGTCGATATCTTCCATATGCCGAGTGATCCGATTGATGTCTTTACCGAGGCCATGCGCGAGACGCAAGAGGGCATTCAGCGGGTCATGAATGGCACTGGCGATGCGGAGCTACAACCCCAGTCCGCGGCCATTCGCAGCCAGCAACATCAACTTGTGCGCGCCGCTAATCTTGTGAGCCACAGTTATGGCCGCGAACCCTATCGGCGAGTACGCATCTTTCGTAAGTAAGTAGACGGGATTAGGGAAACAGGAAACGGGAAACGGTAGCCAGCCGACTACCGCTTCCCGTTTTCCGAATCCCGTTTTCCGTTTACCCTATGCACCTATTTATCACTTTTGAAGGACCGGAAGGCAGCGGCAAGACCACACAAATTCGGCTGTTGGCTGATCAATTGGTGGCGAGTGGCCGCTCAATCCTTGTCACACGCGAGCCGGGCGGCACACGGATCGGCAATGCCATTCGTGCCATCCTCCTTGATGCGGCGCATACCGAGATTATGCCGCGCGCCGAAACACTGCTTTTCAATGCTGCACGCGCTCAATTAGTTGATGAAGTAATTCGCCCCGCCTTAACCGCTGGTAAAATTGTGTTATGTGATCGTTATGCTGATAGCACATTGGCTTATCAAGGCTTTGGACATGGCCAGGATTTAGCACCGTTGCGCCAGGTGGGCAATTTTGCGACTGTGGGCCTTACACCCGACCTGACCATTTTCCTCAACATTGATCCGGCTGCCGGGTTAGAACGCAAGCGCGCAACAACGGAAGAGTGGAATCGGATGGAGGAAAAAAAGTTAGCCTTTCATCAAACCGTACGCCAGGGCTACTTACAATTGGCCGCCACCGAGCCAGATCGCTGGTTGGTAATCGATGCAGCCCAAGCCATCGCCGAAGTTCACGACTTGATTTGGCACCGAGTTTGGGACCAAATCGCACAAATTGAATGAACACCGCTGTACGAATAGTTTTTGAAGCAGGTAAGCACTTATGAAGCTTGTGATGGCGATTGTCAACAATGACGATAGCCGCAATTTGATCGATCGCCTGAGCAAACGCAGCTTTTCCGTCACCGTGACAAACACGTTGGGCGGCTTTTTGCGCGTCGGTAACACAACCCTCTTCTGTGGCGTTGATGATGCACGCGTGGAAGAAGTCATCAATGTAATCCGCGAAAGCTGTCCAACTCGCACGCAATATGTAACGCCGCTGCCGCCGGTTATGGAGCCGGGTGAGGTCAACATCCCCACGCCGGTGGAAAAGAAAGTCGGCGGGGCCACGGTCTTTGTCCTGAATGTAGATCATTTCGAGAAGGTATAAGATCTTAAGAAAATATAGCTGATTGGGCTATGCGCCCAGCGCTTATGGCAACGGGCTGATCTGGGCACGCGTTCACCAAACCAACTTCACTATAAATTACGCAACTTCCCCGAAAGGTGACACCACAATGGATAAGCAGCGTATGCTCAGGGCTAGAATTTTTTATAACCGAATTTTCCTCCGTTATTTTGTGCTGATCTGTGTGGCCGTTGGCATCCTCAGCCTAGGTGCGGCGGTGGTTGTCCGCGCCCAAAACCAAAGTGGCCAGGTTATCACCGAGCCATCAGCGTTGGAGGCGGGCGAACTTCTGCGCATCGAAGCCGGTGATATTCGTCAGATTGCGTTGTCGCCCGACGGATCACAGTTGGCACTGGCCACTAGTGCTGGTCTCTGGCTCGCAGACCCGAATGAGGCAGACGCTGGTCAATGGCTGGACCGAGCTGCGGTGACGAACACCTGGTGGGCGCCGGATAGCAGTGTGCTTGCCGCCGGCCCCTATACGGGCACCGTTCAGCTTTGGCAAGTGGCCGACCAACGCAAGTTGGTGACCATCACCAGTGATGCTGGCGCGATTGTAACGCTGGTCTGGGCGCCGGATAGCCGCCAATTGGCCACGGGCACGGATGAGGGTGTGATCGAACTCTGGCAGGCAACCGATGCAAGCCTACTGGAAACGCTGGAGGGACACACCGGGGCGATTACAAATCTAATCTGGTCGCCAAATGGCTTGCTTTTGATTTCTACGGCTACGGATGGCGCAGTGCGCACCTGGCCGCTAGAGGCGGCGCCGGTCATTACGCAATCGCTAACTGTCACACCCACGCCGACAACCGTTCCGGCTGAAGCGGTCGTGCAAACTGATGTGCTTAATCTGCGCGCTGGTCCTGGCACTAGCTTTGAGCGGATTGCTACATTAAGCCAAGGCAACCGTCTGACCGTGACCGGTCAGGTCGACGCGTGTGCCTGGTTACAAGTGATCACCCCGACCGGTGGTCAGGGTTGGGTGGCCGGCACAGCGCAATATGTGGCTTTGAATGTCGACTGCGCCACCATCCCTGATCCATCCCAATCAACCACTACGCCACAGGCGATTGCAACCCCGCCAACTGGAGCAACCACTGCGCTGACCCCAACTGCAACCGCTATCGTGGATGCGCCGGTGCTCCAGGCGACACCGACACCCACCGTCGAAGGCGGCGCTACAGGGAACGCATTGCCAACTGAGCAGGGCTGTTATCTTTTCCAAAACCAGCTCGGCACCGAGCTGACTGTGACAATGACACGGGTGGGCGATACGCAAAGCTTTTCCTTCCAAGTACCGAGCGATCAGGAGACCCCTTACTGCCTCGATGTTGGACGCTACACCTACACCATTGATGCCCCGCCACCTTGGGCCTCGATCAATGGTGAATTAGATGTAAAGGCCGGGGATCGCTTCCTGTTCCCCGTGCGCCCGCAGTGAGAGGAGTAAGCGGTAAATCGTAATTGGTCATTGTTTAGCACTGTCCCAATTACGATTTACCACTTACCATCCCACCTCATTCCATTGGCGGCAAATCCATCCCCCCGCCGCCTTCGCCACCCAGATCCGGCATCGACTGTTCGATGGCTTCTGGGCTTTCGCCGGACTCGAGGCGACCGAGCACTTCGTTCATTTCAGCATCTAATGGTTCGCCCATCTCGTTGCTCATCTTGCGCATAAAGCTGGCCAGCGCCCGTGGATCTTCACTTTCCAACCCGGACATCATCGATGGATCGGCCATTTCTTCCATCCGGCTATCTTCCGATTTTAAGACTGCAACGCGGCTGACCATGCGGCGTAGATGCGCACCTTCGCAGTGCGGACAACGGGCCGCGTCATCGCTGGCCGTGCTCATCGAGCGGAAAAAGACAGCAACACGTTTGCGACAATCGAAACAATAATATTCGTAAATTGGCATTCGATGCTCCATTTTGAATCGCGCAGATTTCCGCTGGCGGTGTAGGGTGGCTTATACTCTTAGGCTAGATTCAGATTATACAGACTAAGAATGGTAGGCGCAAAATGGTAGGAGTAAAACGGTGACCGCACCCTCCGACAGTGATAAAGAAATCGACGTGCTCTACGCAAGCCTTACGAAACCCCGACCCTTGCTGGTCGTGCTTTCGGGGCCAAGCGGTGTGGGCAAAGATGCCACGCTCAACATGCTCAAGGAGTGTAACTTTCCCTTCTATTTTGTCGTCACCGCCACCACGCGCCCGATCCGCCCGGGCGAAGTAGATGGGCAAGACTATCACTTCATTACCGTCGGTGAATTTGCCGGGATGATTGAAGAGGGCGAACTGCTCGAGTATGCAGTCGTCTACGGCGATTACAAAGGAATCCCGAAGAAGCATGTGCGTCAGGCACTGGAGAGCGGCCAAGATGTGATCATGCGCATTGACGTACAAGGCGCGGCCACGATTCGTCGCTTGGTGCCCAATGCCGTCACCATCTTCTTGACCGCCGAGAACGAAGAGGAATTGGTCCACCGGCTGCAAGAACGCAAGACCGAGGAGCCAGACAAACTCAAGATGCGGATCGCCACCGCGCGCCAAGAGTTGAAGCGCGTCGTCGAGTTCGACTATGTGGTCGTCAATCGCGCCAAGCTGCTAGAAGAAACCGTGCAACAAGTTATTAGTATCATCATCGCCGAAAAAAGTCGCGTTGATTGGTCACCCGTGGAGTTGTAAGCAACGTGAATAATCCCTATCAACGTCCTGATGAACTAGCCGAATCACCGGCGCCAACCTTTATCCCTACCCGGCCCGAATTTTTTATCGCCATGACGCCACCATTTTGGGCCCGCGTCATGATCGGCTGTAACCTGGCCGTTTTTCTAGCGATGATTGCCTACGGCTATTTTGTCTACGGTGATCCGGATGGCACAACGAACCTCAATGTTTTGACTGATTTTGGCGCCAAGGTCAACGAACTGATCGAGCAAGGGCAGGTCTGGCGGCTCTTTACGGCCATGTTTTTACACATTGGCGTCATCCATTTGCTTTTCAACCTCTATGCCCTCAACTCGTTGGGACCACTGGTGGAAGGGTTTTTCGGTCACCGGCGTTTTCTGGTCGTCTACCTGATCGGTGGTCTCTTTGGTAGCCTGGCTAGTTATATCTTTTCGGCCGTGCCATCGGCTGGCGCATCAGGCGCAATTTTTGGCCTGATCGGCGCGGCTACAGTCTACTTTTTGCGTTATCAGAATAATTTTGGCACACGTGGGCGCGCCATTCTGCAAAATATGGTGATCGTCATTGTGATCAACTTGATCTTCGGCCTGAGCATGCCGGGCATCGATAACTGGGGCCATATTGGCGGCCTGATCGGGGGTGCGCTGGTGGCTTGGGGTCTCCTACCCCGCTACGCGTCACCCTCGGTTGTCCGTCTGGGACCGCAGCCGATGATCGAGGAACCGCAAGTTGCCCGCGAAGTGGGCTGGGCGCTGGCTTGTCTGGCTTTGCTCTGGCTGGGCTTGCAATTTGGCCCCAGCATTCGTCAGTTAGCTTCGATTTTGTAAGTAGAGATGACAGGATGACGCCGACCTGCGGTCGGAGATGACAGGATGACAAAGGGACACCCCAATGTCATCTTATCATTCTGTCATCCTGTCAGCTTCTCATCCCTTCATCCTAACTCACATCATTACGGAGTGCGTCCAACATGGAACACCAGCGCAAAAGCGGCATCTTGCTCCACCCCACTTCTTTGCCCGGTCGCTATGGCATTGGTAGTTTTGACCAGGCGGCCTACGACTGGATCGATTTTCTCGACAAAACCCGCCAGGGCCTCTGGCAAGTATTACCCTTGGGGCCAACCGGCTACGGCGACAGCCCGTACCAGAGCTTTAGTTCATTTGCCGGCAACCCCTATCTGATCAGCCTGGAAGAACTGGTGCAAATGGGGCTGCTTGAACGCCAGGTGCTGGACGAAGCGCCAGATTTCCCCCGCGCACAGGTAGATTTCGGCGCGATCTACACCTGGAAGCTGCCTGTATTACGGCAGGCCGCCGACAGTTTTGACGCGCGCGCCACACCCGATCAAAAAACTGAGTTTGCTCACTTCTGCACCGCGCAAGCCAGTTGGCTGGATGACTTTGCCCTGTTTATGGCCCTAAAAGACGCCCACACGGGCGCCGCTTGGAATCAATGGCCGTTGGAACTGCGCAGCCGTCAGCCGCAGGCACTGCAAGCCGCCATCGCAACGCACGCTGCCGCCATGCATGCACATAAGTTCAACCAGTGGCTCTTTTATCGCCAATGGCTGCGTCTCAAAGGCTACGCCAACGCCCTTGAGATTCAGATTGTCGGTGATATCCCGATCTTTGTGGCGATGGACAGCAGTGACGCCTGGACCAATCCGCAAGAATTTTACTTGGATGAGGAATATCAGCCCACTGTCGTTGCCGGTGTGCCGCCCGACTATTTCAGCGCCACCGGTCAATTGTGGGGCAATCCACTGTACCGCTGGGATGTGATGAAAAAGAGTGGTTACGCTTGGTGGCTCCAGCGGATCAAAGCGGCCTTGCAACTGTATGATATTGTACGCATCGACCATTTTCGTGGCTTTGCTGGCTATTGGGAAGTGCCGGCCGGTGAGAAGACCGCCGAACGCGGGCAATGGGTCCCCGGACCAGGCCCTGATCTCTTTGCGACCATTCAAAAGGAACTGGGCGACCTACCAATCATCGCCGAAGACCTCGGTGATATTACACCGGACGTGGTGGCCCTGCGCGATCAGTTTGGGCTGCCGGGCATGAAAATTTTACAATTTGCCTTTAGCACCGATGCCAGTGATAAATTCCTACCCCATAACTATAAACCCAATTTTGTTGTCTACACCGGCACCCACGACAACGACACGAGCCGTGGCTGGTATGAGCATAGTGCCAATGATCATGAGCGCGACTTCTTCCGCCGCTATTTGCGCACCGAAGGCCACGACGCGGCCTGGCGTCTGATCGATGCCGCCTGGCGCAGCGTGGCCTACCGAGCATTAGCGCCGCTGCAAGATCTGCTCAACCTAGGCAGCGACGCGCGCATGAATCTACCCGGCCGTGCCGATGGCAACTGGACCTGGCGCTTTGTCCCCGAACAGATCACCGGCTATCTGGTCGAGCGGCTGCTGGAGGCCACGACCATCTATGGGCGGGATCCCAAGCTTTATGCGGGGAAGGATCCAGAGGCCGGCGGTCAAAGTGGCCAGACAACGAAGGGCGCGGGCGGCGTGTAGCACGATTTTTCAAATCGTTGCGTCCGTTTTTTATGGGTGGCAGAGAATAGCAAGCACAATAAAAACGCCGCAGAGCCAAGCTCTGCGGCGTTTTTTGATTGGCAGCGGTGTCGATTGAGCCACGCCGTAGACACCTTCCGGGAAGGCGAATTCGCGGGGGTAATGTCGCTAGTACAGCTTCCCGGAAGGGCCTCATCGCGCATGTAGCACGATTTTTCAAATCGTCGCGTCCGTTTTATCCAGCGGTATTTTTGATATCTTCCCCAAACTACTACAAATTGGTTTGCGAATGGCCTTACGTGTGCTAAAATTTCCATCACCGCCAGCGCCCTAACAGACCGCACATCTGCCGAGGATGCCCTTCCGGGAAGCTGAACTAGTGAAGCTCACCGCCGCGAATTCGCCTTCCCGGAAGGAGTCTACGGCGCGGAATCGTTACAGATTTCCCTAGCAGACCGCACGTCTGCCGCGTGAAAGACAAGGTATCGCCAATGGACCTCACGACCTGGAAAGCGGCCGCCCACAAAAACCTGACGCGCCTGGCCGCCCAACTGGACAGCCTGGCCCCGGGCATGATCTACGGCGCGCTCACAGCGGCGGCGCTTTTGCCGCTGGTGACGGCGGCCAACCAACCCGCGGCGCGCAACGCCCTGGTCGGCCTGATTGGCGGCGTGGGCGGCAATCTGTTGGCGAACGTCGTGCAAACCTGGAAGGATCGCAGCGAACCGGAGCTGCGCGCCGAATTGAGCGCGCGTGCCAAAGCGGATGACCAGTTACGCGCGGCGTTGGACACGCTGTTACACGAGTTGGCGGCGATCCAAACCCTGCAGGCCAGCCTGAACGCCGACGACAAAGACTGGTTTGAAGCCATGTTGCGGCGTGGGTTGGCGCAGGTGGGGAGCCATTTGACGGTTGCTGGTGACTTGATTCAGACCGGTAATATCACGCATAGCACCGGCATCGCAATTGGCAAGAATATTACGCAGATCATCCATCTTTATCGTCAGCCGGATGAAGCGCTTGACGAAGCACACCTGGGCCAGCAGATCGCTGAATATCTGAAATGGGTAATAGCCCGCTATGGTAAGATCGAGCTGCGTGGTGTGCGCCGCGCCGGAAGCCAGGTGGTGCAGCTGGATTTAGAGCAGATTTATGTACCATTGGAAGCGACAACATACCGTGAACGCCGGGCAATCAAGCTGAACGAGGTCTTGGCTTTGGGGCCGCGCTTGACTGTGATTGGTGGTCCAGGCAGCGGCAAATCGACGGTTTTGCAGCACGTCGCCTGGACATTGGCGACTGCACTTGTCCGTGATGATCCAGCGCTGGCCACAACCCAACTAGGGTTAGCATTAGCCGCCAATGCCACCCTCCCCTTACCCATCTTTTTGCCCTTGAGCGCCTATGCCCTGCAGCGGCGCAAGTTCGAGGTGGCGCATGACCCGCGTGACCGCACCCTGGCCGGTTTTATCTCTTACTATCTGATCGAGCAGCAAAGCGAATTTAACTTGCCCAAAGATTTCTTTGTGCGTTTGTTAAACAGTGGGCGCGGGGTAATGATTCTGTTGGACGGGCTGGATGAGGTACCGAACGAAGCGGAACGCGTAAACGTGCGGGCTGCCATCGAAAAATTGGTGACTGGGCGCGATCAAATGCAGGTGGTGGTCACCTGTCGAACGGCGGCTTATAAAGAGCGCACGACGTTGGGCGGTGATTTTCGTGAAATTCAGGTCAAGCCCTTGAACGCCGAGCACATCACCGCGTTGGTACGCCAAGCGTATACGGCCGTCTATCCCGACGATGAATTGAGTCGCACGGCTAAAACGGAGGAACTGCTCACCGGTATCGACAACCTAGAAGCCGAGCGGCGCCGCCGTTCCGGCGAGGATACACCACGTTTGATTGATAGCCCATTGCTTGTGCGCATGTTGCTGGTCGTGCATTTGAGCGAACGGCGCATGCCCCAACACCGCGCTGAGTTGTATATGCGCACTACCGAAAATATGCTCTGGCCAGAGTATGGACTGGATGAGGAAGCCGGTGAACGGATTGGGCGGCTGGTGGGCGACCGCCCCGAGACGCATCGTGAAGTTGTCCAACACCTGGCCTTTGCCATGCATCAGCGTGGCGAACAACAGGGGCGTGACCTAGATGAGGATGATGTGCGCCGGGTACTGAATCAACGTCCAGAGTTTGCACCCCTAATTGAGGACTTTCTGCGTCTGACCCGGCTGCGCGGCACCCTGCTGGAAGAACAAATGCGTCTGTACCGCTTTATCCACCTGGCCTTTCAGGAATACTTGGCCGCGCGTTATCTGGCAGAAGTGAAACGCGATGTAGGCATCATCGCCCAATTTTTTGAAGCTGGACCGATCTTGGAAAGCTGGTGGCGTGAGACGGCATTGCTCGTCGTCGGCTATTTGAGCATGACCGCGCTGTCTACGGCGCAGAACTTTGTGCGCCGGTTGGCCGGTATCGATGCCAACGCCAGCGCACGATTGGCGTTGACGCCGGATATACAACTGGCGACCGTTGAAATTGCGACGACGGCCTGTCTGGAATGGTTGGAGGATGATCAAGCCTTGTGGACCGCGCTGACAAAGCGGATCGTTACCCTGTTTGATGATCAGCGCTTGATGAATGAGGCTAGACCCGTGCTACGCGCGGCCGCCGGGGTGGCGCTAGGCCGGTTGGGCGATCCACGACCGGGCGTGGGCGTGAAAGATGGCATGCCTGATCTCGACTGGGTTCCGATCGCGACCGGGCCGTTTATCATGGGTGGGAAGAAAAGTTGGGAAGGTGGACACAAGTTTACTTGCAACCTCATACGCCAACCCTACCGTATTAGCCGTTACCCGATTACAGTGGCGCAGTATCGTTGTTTTGTCGAGGCTAAAGGCTATCAAGCAGAACAATGGTGGACAAGGGCAGGTTGGCAGTGGCGTACACAAAACAATATCACT
>JBBRVA010000003.1:0-35349 GCA_038247295.1 Caldilineales bacterium
ACATCGGTATAAACCACCCGCCCCTGGATCGGTGGCATCTCGATGGCTTGCAATTTTTCCTGAATGTCGGGCACTTCGTCGAGCAGGTCAAAGATGCGTTCCGCGCCAGCGATCGCGCTCTGGATATTGGTCCAGAGCACGCTGATCATCTGCACCGGCTGGTTGAAGCGCTGTACATAGCCCAAAAAGGTGATGATCAAGCCCAGTGAGACGGCGGCTCCGCCCAAGGTTTGCCCGCGCAACAGATAGATACCACCGACGCCCGCCACAATCGCCACCGCTAGATAACCAAGCGCTTCCAAGGTGGGCATCAACGCCGCCGAGTAGGCGACCGCCCGCACATTCGCATCGCGATTGGCGGCGTTGCTCTGGCGGAAATTCTCGATATTGGCGCCTTCACGGCTAAAGGCCTGTACCTCGCGCACCCCGGAAATACCCTCTTCCAACTCGGCGTTGACATCGCCAATCTTTTGGCGCGTGACCCGATAGGCCTTGCGCGCCTGACCACTAAACCAGAGCGTTGCTATTGTCATCAACGGCACCACAGCCAGGCCGATCAGCCCATAGATGAAGTTGGCACGCAGCATGTTATAGGCAATCCAGAAGATGAGCAGACCGCCACTCAGGACCTGGACGAGGGCAAAGCCAATCGCCTGTTGAATCGTACTCGTGTCGTTCGTAATGCGGCTCATCAGATCGCCGGTTTCGTGCTTGCTGTAGAAGCTGAGTGAGAGCCGGTGAAATTGCTGAAAAATATCCACCTGTAAGC
The DNA here is from genome assembly GCA_038247295.1 of Caldilineales bacterium. GTDB lineage: Bacteria > Chloroflexota > Anaerolineae > Caldilineales > Caldilineaceae > JAPLGZ01. Next base: position 770 of record JBBRVA010000003.1, read on the forward strand.
GACGCAGCACATGTTGGCCCGTCCAGCCCATCAGGAAGAACATCAACCCGCCAGTAAGCGAACCAAGGATAAAAATGCCTACCAATAGCAACACCAAGCGCAGCAAACCCTGGTTGCGCGCGGCAGCTGTGGCGTCGGCTGGTAAATTGTCGTACCAACAATTGCGTTGCGCAGCGCTGTCGGCAGTGGCGATGGCGCTACCAACAACCGGCGCCGTGGCGGGTGTCCCGGCGGCATCCGTGAGCACCGGCGTCAAGTAACAGTCCACGGCCTGGCCGGTCAATTCTGGTGTGAGCACCTGCACCCAGGCATTCAGCCCGAGCAGCACGGCCACCAGGAGCAACCACGGCCCGAATGGTCGAAAATAACCACCTAACCGGCGCAGGGTCGGCCCGACGCTGCGCGGTTTGCTTGTCTCTTGGCCAAACATACGTCTTGGATCGCCAAACATGGAACCTCCAAATAATAATTAATTGTGAATTGTGAATAATTAATGGGTCAGCGGCGCCAACCCAGTCGTTGACAGTTAGGGTCTGTCCAGAAATAACCTAGACGATTTTTGCAATATCACACTGAGAAACTCGTAAAAGTTATTTATGTTGATTATGGATAGACTATTAGCAAATAATTATTAATTATTCACAATTAATTATTGCATGATCTCTGCCAGATCAGTTTCCGTACTTTCCGTTGTCGCGCTCTCCACCAACTGGCTGCGGTAAATCTCAGCATAGATTTCGCTCTGCTCCATTAGATCGGCGTGTTGCCCGCGCGCGACGATGCGGCCTTTGTCTAGCACGAGAATCTGGTCGGCATTGAGCACCGTGCTGATGCGCTGGGCGATGACAAAACTGGTGCGACCGCGCATCAAACGGTCGAGCGCGGCCTGGATCTGCACCTCGGTGGCAACATCAACGCTGCTGGTCGAGTCATCCAGGATTAAGATGCGCGGGTCGAGCAGCAGGGCGCGGGCAATCGCGATGCGCTGTTTTTGGCCACCGCTTAAGGTCGCGCCGCGTTCACCGACCGGTGTAGCATACCCTTCGGGAAAGGTGGTGATGAAGCTGTGGGCAGCGGCGGCTTTGGCTGCGCTGATCACTTCTTCGTCACTCGCTTCGGGGCGCCCAAAGGCAATATTGTCGCGAATCGTGCCAGTGAAGAGGTTTGTCTCTTGCAGCACGATGCCAATCTGGCGGCGCAAGGAGTCGAGTTGTACATCCCGAATATCTTGGTTATCGATCAGAATCTGTCCCTCACTCACGTCGTAAAAGCGCGGGATCAGGTTGATGATCGTTGTCTTGCCGCTGCCAGTGGAGCCAAGCAGCGCCACGGTTTCACCCGGTTTAGCTGTGAAATTGATCTCGGCCAACACCGGATCGCTGCTGCTAAAATAGCGGAAGCTAACATTTTTGAATTCGACATCACCCTGGATGGCGGGCAGTGGTTTAGCGCCCGGCTTATCGGTGACTTCGTTCTTGGTGTCGAGAATTTCAAAGATGCGCGTGGCGCTGGCGCTGGCCTGGCTCATCTGCGAAATGATAAAGCCAAGCTGGCCGATCGGGAAGAAGACCAACATCAAGTAGAGGCTAAACTTCTGCCATTCACCCACGGTAAGCGTGCCGGCAATAATTTGGCGGCCACCGTAATAGATCACCGCCGCCTGGCCCAAGCTGGCGATCAGAAAGATAAAAGGAAATAGAAAGCTAAAGACGCGCGCAAGTGTGATCTGCTGCTGCATTAGATCTTCGGCGGCGCGGTCGAAGCGGGCCGCTTCCTGTGGTTCACGCGCAAAAGCCTTCACCACCTTGATGCCAGCTAGATTTTCTTGCAGCACTGTGTTTAATGCCGAAAGCTTCATCTGCACCTTGGCGAACATCGGCTGGCTGATCGCCCCAAAGAGCATAAAGAGCACCAGGGCGAGTGGCAGGATAATAATCACCGTTAGTGTCAGGTTCCAGTTGGTGATCGCTAACAGCGTTAGTGCGCCAACCAGCAAAACGAGCGCCTGCACGGCGATCAACAAGCCTTGACCAATAAAGACACGTAGCTTTTCCACGTCATCGGTGGCGCGAATCATTAACTGGCCGGTCTGGTTGCGGTCGTGATAGCTGAATGAGAGATGCTGGATTTTGGCAAAAAGCTCGTTACGAAAATCGAAGGCCACGTCCTGGCTGAGCTTTTCCGACATGTAGGCTTGCGCAAAAGCGAAAAGCCCTCGAATGATGGCAAAAACGATGATCAGCGCGATGGCCCAATATAGGGCCTGGACCGCAGCATTGGTGGTAGCGACCGCGGCATCGCCTGTCGCCTGTGCGCCCACGCCTCTTGCCACGGCATCCAGAATATTTTGTACGAGTTGAGGCACGACCAATTGAGCGCCAATGCTGAGAAAGAGCGCCACATAGGCGATCAACACCGTATTGCGGTAGCGTCCCAAGTAGCCAATGGCCCGCCCCAAATGTTTGAATCCGCCCGGTTGGCCTTGTCCGCCCCTTTTTCGGTTCGCGCGTGGATTACTTGCCAAATTCCACCTCCTTTGATAGCTAGCTTTGAGATCTAGCTTTGATCGCTAGACAAAATTATCTGTAAACACGGATTTTGATAAACACGGATTAATTCAACGCTTTAACCGTGTTTTCCCGATCTGTGTTTACAGATGAGCGTGCAAATAATTGCTATAATCAGTCGTTCAGCTTGTGCTTGGCAATTTATGCCTGACAGTGGTCAGTCACTTGACCATGTTGAACTAATGATTGATATAACCTATGGAGCAACGTCTGTAACTGCTCGATCTCGACTGCTGTTAGCCCAGCTGTCAACCCATTGACAAAGCTCATATAACCGGGGGTGGCATTGCGAATCAATGCTCGCCCACTGTCTGAGAGCCGAATCCTAAATTGGCGCCGATCCGTGGGATCTAGTTCGCGCTCGATTAAACCCTGTTCTTCGAGTGAACGTAAATGCGAACTAATGGTATTTTTGCTCACATGCTGGCTCTTGCTCAGTTGCGTAGGGTGAACACCAAGTGTACCTTGCTGCTCCTCTAGCAGTAGACGCATGAGCAATCGCCAGCGGGGGGCAGAAAGTTTTTCCTTGCGCGGCCGCTCGGCAATAATGTTATCATACGTATTGGCCAGCAGATGCACCATGCGCAGCAATTCAATGCCATGCGTATCCGTGATGCCGTGCTCCGCCAGCATTCGGCAAAAGTCGGCGTGATGGGGTGATTCCCTAAACGTTGGGGGCAAGACGGTTGTCGGCGAATTTGTCATAGGCCGAATTGTACGATATAGAACTAATTTTGTCTAGTAAGCTAAGTTCCCAAATTAGCACAGCGTGAGGTAAGGAAAATAAAAATCTCTGCTGCATACTTTGCTTACTGTTGTTGGGAATACAAACAGGATATAGGCCAGGGAAACCCGTATAAATACCTATCTGGTAAGACAGTGGGACAGTCCCTATGCGTTGGCTTACTGTCCCACTGCACGAGTCGGCGCGCCTTATTTCAGTGCCCTGGCGATAGCATTAATATTGTAGCGCATTAAATCTACATAGGTTGTGGCCGGACCCTCGGCTGTACTCAGCGATTCGGGATAGATGACCACCACAGGAATGCCTAGATCATTGGCGATCTGATCGCTAAGCGCCGGGTTGACAGATGCGCCCACAAAGATCGCTTTTGCCCCTTCGCTGCTAATTTGATCCTGCAAGGCGGCCAACTCTTGCGCAGAAGGGGCGGCCAAGGTGCTAAATGACGGGATTAACGCGCCGACGATCACAAAACCATAGGTGTTGGCGAAATAACCCAAGGCATCGTGATCGGTGACCAGTTTGCGCTGTTCGGCCGGGATCGATTCGGCGGCGGCGCGGACTTCGGCATCCAATGCGGTCAACTCAGTGCTGTACGCTTGCGCGGCAGCCGCATAGGCCGTGGCATTGGCCGGATCGAGGGTGCTCAAGCTATGTTCAATATTTTCTACCCAATGGAGGACGTTTTGTACATTTAGCCAAGTGTGCGGATCGACGCCTTCGTGATGATGCTCTGCTTCGTTCTCGCCTTCATGTTCTGCTTCCCCTTCGGCTGTAGCCAGTGGTTCGATGCCGCTGTTAACAGTGATGACCACGGCGTTGCCATCGGGACTTTCTAAAACTGAGGCCAATGTCTCTTCTAACCCCAAGCCATTGACAAAGATGACCTGCGCTTCGCTCAACGCACGCAAATCTTCCGGCGCTGCTACATAGCCGTGCGGGTCGGAACCAGGGGGGATTAGATCGACCAGTTCAATGCGCTCTCCACCCACATTGGCAACTACGTCGGCAATAATGCTAGTGGTGGCAACCACACGCAATTTTTCGCCTGTATCCAGCGAAACGGCATTGAGCGTGGGTAGCTCATCAGTATGCTCATCTGCATCCGCAGGGACCGCCGTCTCTGTTGGTGCGGGTGTGCCGGTTGGTGTGGCACAGCCACCCAGCACAAAAATGGTCACCAGCAAAAAATATATGATCTGCAGTGGGACACCGCACTTGGTTCTTGAATGCATGGGGTTTTCTCCTGGGTATTGGCTTTGCTTATCCATCTGTTTGATAAATGAGAATAATTCTCGTTTAGATTGTGGATTTTAGCAGAGTCCCAAGGGAATGTCAAACAAAAATCTATTTTAAAATAAAGCAGATTCATGCGCATGCGCACGAATCGCCAACCCATTGACAACCCCGCTGAAGGTGTCCAATGGTACCAAGCGCGCCGCCGGACATTCATAGGTCAACATTTGCTGAAAGATCGGGATCACAGAAGAGCCACCGGTGGTGACGACGGCATCAACTTTGCTTGGCGCAATGCCCGCCAACGCTAGTGTTGCGCGCACGCCCTGACGCGCCTCGGCCAATGCTTCGCCGATTGCCAGGTTAAATTGCGGGCGCGTTACGGTCAGCGCTAAATGAATATCATCCACCTGCATGTTGATCGGTGCTTGCGGTTGGGCAGATAGGGCGCGTTTGTTTTGTTCGATCTGCTCGAACAATGCAAAGCCGTGGTTGCGCGTCACCAGTGCGATCAGTGCCGCAAACTTATCTGCTTCCGGACTATAACGCTTCGCCCGCTGTAGCACCTCCAAGTGTTGCGGTTGCGACAAAATTGGGATCGTCTGCCAGTGGTTCAGCAGGTCGGCCAGGTCTTCGGGAAAGGGAATCGGATGCTGATTATAACTGAAGTCCATCGCCGCTTCGGTGCCAAAGTGACGGGCTATTCGACTGCGCATCAGCGCACTGTCCAAATCATCACCGCCCACGAGCACGCCGTGCGTCGCCAAGATCGTGTGTTCACCCTGTTCATTCACCTGGAGCAAGGTGAGGTCCAACGTGCCGCCGCCAAAGTCGAAGATCAGCACCGTTTCCGGTTTATCAATACCGTTAAGATAAAATGAGGCCGCTGCCACTGGCTCTGCAACAAAGGTGATCTGCTCGAAGCCGGCTAATGTCGCCGCCTCACGTAGCCGTTGTTCGGCCCGCTGATCGGCCAGCGCATCACCGGAAAACTGTACCGGTCGGCCCAAGGTGACCTGGCGTACTTCAGTTTGCAGATACGCTTCGGCGCGCGTGCGGACGCGCGTCAATAGCAAGGCGATCAATTCCTGGATCGTGTAGTAACGACCAAAGATGTTGGTGCCTTTATAAGAATCGGTGCGTAGCCCAGTTTTGATCGACTGGAGCAGGCGGCCCTGCGCACCGGTATCTTCCTCAATGATCACATCGTAGACAATCGTAATCGGGCCATCTGGCTCGCCTGGCTGTTTATACTGTTGCGCGACTGTGTTCTCGATGGTGCCGACCACTTTCTTTTGATAGACTACCGGGCGCCCCGTATCCTGTTGCAGAAAGGTGCATACGGCATCCAGGCCTAAGTAACATTTTTGTTGGCGCGTGATATAGATCATTGAACGCAACAGACCTGGGTTAGCATTTTGCGCATCCAACGGGATACTGTGAATGCGCTGGCCGTCGTAAAAGGCCGCCGAGGTGTGCGTCGTGCCGAAATCAATACCAATCTGCATAGGGATTTCTCCTTAATAAACGCTATCTTTTGCCAAAAAATGCGCCTTAACCCGCATCGCCAGGAGCGTCGCTCCCGAACGGTTCTCCACGGCCAACTTACGGTAAATGTGTTGCAAGTGTTTCTTTAAAGTTCCCTCCGCCATTTGCAACTGTTGCGCTAATGCTTTGTCTGTCATACGAATCGTCTGCTCGTCGCCCAACTGCAAGAAAATAGTCCACTCGCGCCGGGTCAAGGTTGACCAAGGCTGCATTTCACTCATTGGATCGAACGCTGGCGTGCCAGACGCGGGTTGGTGTGCCGTCGCCACAACCGGGCCTTGCGGTTCAGCGGTTTGCTGATTGCCCAATCGATCCGCTTCGCTGCGCACAATCCGCGCGTGATGCAAAATGTAGCCAAATCCGCGGCGTGTCTCCAAAAAGATTGGCTGTTGCGCGTTTTCGTTGAGTTTTTTGCGCACACGAAAGATCACCAAATCAACCGTCGCCGGCGTAAAACCCACCAACTGCGCGTGGTCCGGTTCAGCGGTTGACCACATGGCCACAAGTAAATCTTGTTTGCTTACTACTGTGCCAGAATTTTGTCCCAGGTGATAGAGCACCCGATACTCTTGCGGAGAAAGTTGGATTTCTTGTGCGTCCACATAGACGCAACGGCGACTCTGATCAATGATAAGGTCCGGCAAGCATAGGCTCCTTCTATGAACAGAAAAGTTACACAGAGCACGTCGCTGCGCTTATGGAGGAGGCACAGAGTACACAGAGAAAAGCAGACACACTGATTAATTATCCATAAGCAAATTATTCGGAAATTGGTATAGGTATACACCCACTATTTAAATCTTACCAATTGCTCTGTTTTCTCTCCGTGATCTCTGTGCTTCCTCTGCGCGCTCTGTGTAACTGTTTTTCTTTGCGGCTTTGCGTGCGCTATCTGTTCGTTGTCAGAGCGTGTACTGTGTCGAAATTATAGAGGTGGAAATGGATGAGGTCAATCCCCCATGCGGGGTAGAAAAGAGGTATAAATTGAAATGTATTTGCAATAATTCTTCTATAGATTTTAGGGACGCGTTAGGATAAAATTAGAATAGAGCAAGCATGATCACCTTATCGGTAATCCCCGCCGTTTGTTATCCTCGTCGATGTTGTTCCATCCACTTGACTGCGAAATCGACTAGTGGCCGTTGCGGCATTAAAAGCGCTGCCGCTTGGCCCACTTTGCCCTGGCGCACCAAGCCAGTAGTTTGGGCGAAGTCTGCGCCAATCTGGACAAAATCGGCATCGCTAATGCTCATCTCTTCATATTTCACCCAACGCCGTAGACCTTCCACCAAGATCGGCGCACCGTTGCGCTCGATCGTTTTGCCAGGAAAGTTGGCGCGATTCTCGGCCAGATGCAATGAGGAATTATTGCCGTGGCCGACACCCAGCAACAACACATGGCCGCCCAAGTCATAGATGCGCGCCAGCGGCGACTGCTCGCCCATGCGCGACAACAAGTCGTGGCCGGTCGTGATAAAGTGGCGGTGGGTGCCCCAGGCCGCAAACGAAGTCTGCGGGTGGCTGCTGCGCAGGACACCGTTTTGCTTGCGAAAGGTTTCCGCCAAGATGCCCATTTCGCGCGTCACGGTTAGATCAGGCATAAAGGGCGGCATCTCCTGGCGGATCAGTTCCCACCACACTTCTGGCACCGGTGGGTGCTGCCAATCCGCTGGGTCGGAGAGGTCACCGGAGTGCGTTGGCATTACCAACGTTCCGCCGCTGCCAAGTACACCCTCCAGGGCTAGAATCATGGCCTGGGGCCCGCCGATGACCCATTCGGCGATCGCTTTAAACGACGCATGAACCAGTAATGTCATATCTGGTGCGACACCCAGCGCAAATAGATCCGCCCTGAGCGAAGCAACCGTGGGTGGAAAGGCCTGGGGTGGATAGTGAATAATCTCGCTCATGCTCTGCCTCGTATGCGACGGAACGCTAGAAATCCTAATGTTAGTAAAATGACTACAACCGCCAGCCCAATCCCAAGCAGGCGGCTCAATCTACCGCTCGGATCGGGTAGTTCAACCGCAGCAGGACCAGTGAGCGGTGTTTCGATCACAGCGGTCGGGTTTTGATCAAAAAGTTTGACCGCAATATCGGCAGTCAAATTCTCGACCGAAAGTTGCAGCGTCCCATCGGCCTGGGCAACAATTTCCCCACGCTGCACAATCTGGTTGGCGGCATCGGCCAGATAGGTGTCCCACCATTCTACCCTGTAGCGCTCATTTGGCTCAAAACCAGGCACCGTGATAACTGTCGAAATCGGAGCAATCGCGATGCCATCGGCCACGTTTTGCCAGGTGTGATGCTGATTCTGGATCCACAAATGCGCCTGACCATGACGCAGATCTTTCTGACCCCATACGCGCACATCAGGCGCCGACGAAGTCGCCTCCGCGTCTGTGTAGTCACCATTGCTCAGCGGAATCTCATGGATGAAATTGTAATAAGTCTTAAAGATAGGGCGGTGATCATGACTACCAGTTTTGACAATGTGCTCTTGGGTTGGCCAGCCCGTCCAGTATGACTCAATTAAGCCACCAGCGTCGATGCCTGCCCAGATTAAGTTATGCAGCCAAAGGCCGTTAGCTGCATTCTGGGCAAAGCGATCTTCCGCGGTGAAAATAAAACCAGTTTCACCCCGCATCAACGGCTTGCCCGCGCCATTAGCCTGCCGTGCGCCATAGGCTTGGCCCAATTTTTGACTAAAAAGCGCACTGTCGTAAATATCTGGGGTCGTATAGACATCGGTCAACACCTGGACTGTATCCTCTTGCGCATAGTAATGAACATCGGCGTAATCGATATTGGCGTACTTAGGGTTGGCCCAAAATTGTTGAGGAAAGCCGGCCCAAAAAGAGGTCGTGGCCAGATGGCGATTGGGGTGGGGGGAGGTTTGGCCGGGCGGGATAAAACTGGTGCGAAAATATTTGCCCATTTCGTCGGCCAGCAGGTAGTGTAAGGGTTCATTTGGATCGCCTTCATTGATTAATTCCCACGAATGGATATTAGGCGAATAGCCCCAGCGCGCTTGCAGATAGCGCCACCATGTCTCTTGTAGCCAGCGCACCTTAGTCTTTCCGTCTTCCTCGCGGCCATTGCCCCAAAATAGTTTCCAGTCGAGTTCGTGTGGCTGTTTTTGGGCCAGCTTGCCATCGGGCTGGAAGATATTCAACAAATAATCTTGTTTGTCCATGATCACAATTTTGAGATAAATCCCTTGTTCTTCCGCTGTGGCAAGCACACGATCAAACTGGTAGGAACTGCGTTGGGCAAAATACTGATGCTGCGCCATCCAGGGTTTGTCAATCACATTAGGGCCAAACTGCCCGCTGCCCAGCTCCGCTTCTAGCCAGACTCTATCGACGAGTAGATCGCCAGTCGTGGCATTTTCGATGGCCAGATGAAAGCGGTGGAGAAAGTCTTGCGCGCCACTGTTGAAGTGGCCTTCTAGCATCTGCCAGCCCGGATTTTCCGGATCGTTGCCGTGTGACCAGCGTTCAGTCGTGCTGTAGCTGGCTGCTATCACTTCGCCAACACCGGGTGTGTAGCATCTTTCTGCCTCATTGTCGGACCACAGCCAGTCTCCCAACTTAACGGTAAACCCATACGGCTGATCAGCCACCTTGGGGCCCGTCAGGTTGTGTTCGCGATAGCGTACGCGCAGGCGATAGTTGGTGTTGCGTTGGACTGGCACGGGCGGCGATTGCCAACCCAGTAGCATACAAGGCGAAAAATCCCACTGATTGCCGTCGGCATAAACCGTTTCGTTGTGGGATAGCCAGAGAAAAACCTCGCTCTGCGGATGCGCCAACGGTGGATTCTTACCCGCTTGTTCGATAAAGGGCCAGACACCAGCATAGCGCAAGCGGGGATCCGGCATCGCGCCATTGTGCAGCGGGTTGTATGAACGCCAAGGGCTCCAGGCCGCGCCAAAAATTGACAGTTGCGATGGCAGCCAGGTGCGAATCAACTGAATACCATTTTCGGCCAGGGTTGGCAGGCTAGCCTGTTCGGCGGGCAGCGCCAGGTTGAAGCCGAGAGCAGGAAAATAGGTGCCATCTTCAAATTCAAAGTAACGCGAATCACGTTGGCTGACGCGCACAAAACCATGACTGTCAGACGGTGCAACCGTGAAAGCAAAAGATTCGGTTTCGTAAGCGCCACCGGCATCCGTTACACTTAACTTGTATTGCCACTCGCCGGGTTGATTGGGGCTAAAGCGCACCTTCCAAACAGCGTCGCCGGTGGGATAAATCCAAGCCTGGCCGCTGCGTTCCTCGTCTAGAAAGTTTTGAAAATAGAATGCGGGCTGGATATAGACCGTCTGCCACTGATCGGGTGTAAACCGCGCGTTAACCGTCACCCCTGCGCCCGGTTGAACCCCGGCCGGGGGTGACGCGGCATAGGGCCACTGGAGATTGGTGGCAACGGTATCAACGGCAAAGGTTATTTCAAACTTGGCGAATTGAGGAATTTTTTGGTTTGGATAGTCGTCGGCGTTGGTCGTGATCGTGTGGATCGCGGGGCCGCCCGCTTGCTGCCACGTGGCAGCTTGGGCCGCAGGGTTAGGTGCAAGCAACCAGCCTAACATTAGCCAAATATAAAGCAATGCAACCTGGAGCAAGCGTTTTCGACAGAGAGGCATGGGCGCCGGATTCTTGTTGAATGGGCGTAGCGCTTATTTACAATAATCGATCTAGAATCTGAGACGGCACACGGCTGCGCAAACTTGGCTCGGCTTCTAACAGACGAGCAATGTCCGCTAGGTCTTTCTGGCGTTTGCTGGCGCGTCGTTGCGGGTCTTGCGCCGCCCACACCTTGCCTTGCAATAAGTCTTCAATACTGGCAACGGGTAAGACCAAGCCGAGCACTTCTTGTTCTGTCGCCCTGTCTACAAAATCATAATAGCGTGGGTCCGTCTGGATCTGTATACGCAAATCGGATCCAGGAACTGAGACATTTAAGCTGTGCGGAAAATGTTGAAGATTAAATGACGTGGCTAACAAAGCCTCGACTGCTTCTAATTGCTCAATTGCAATCACAATATCTAGGTCTAGACTGACAAGCGGCTCGACGTAGGCATTCACGCCCTGGCCGCCAATCACGCAGTAGCGTACGTTATGCTGCTGGAGTACACCCAAAAACTGCTCAAGCAGATCTGACTTATCCATTGTAATCGTTTTCCAAAAGGTGAGCGCTTGCATGATCTTCTTTTCCGCTTGTCTAATTAGGCCAGGAAACTTGACGCATTGCCATAGCATGCGCTACATTCATCATACCTCAGATAGCTCCGCACCGTCAATCTATTCTTTAAAATTCATCTCACTTCAGGAGGAAACCATGAAATAACTAGCACCTCTCCCAATCTCCCCTTAGCGCGCCGTTGGTAACCAGAAGAGGCGCGTTTTGCGTGGATTGGCTGCTTGCTCTGCTTCCGTGATGCTGGCGTTACGTTGGTGAAGGATGGCGAGAATTTGCTCTAGCTCGTTGTTTTGAAACGCTCGCCAACTGTCCAGCGCCATGTTGACCAGGCTGATTATCTCATAGGCCTGGGCGCGCACTTGGAGGTAGGCCACGCCGCGCGTGGAATAGCCTAGAGCCGCGCCATACGCATGCAAAAAGTGGGTGCAGAGTTGGTCGGCTGTGACTGGCTTAACCAAGGCCGGTACTGGCGATGGGGAGTTTTGTATTTTGTAATATGCCAAACGCAGCCGCGCCTGAAAATGACCCATATCTAACGCCGGTTCGGCCTGGCAGAAGCTGGTAAAATCAGCCAGACCACCCTTTGTGCCCTCGAAGAGCAACGTGGTGGGGGAGAAAGCACCTTGGCTGATACAAAGTGGCAGTGGTTCAAGCTGCGCTGCATCGGTTTGTAACCACTTGATGCTTTGTTGCAATTGCACCGCTAGCGCCGGCGAGAACTGCCAGACGGGTTGCAAGCGTGCTTGTAATGCGCGCAATTCGTTCATAAAGGTGCGGATCTGGCCCAACTCGATGCCCGACGAATGTAAGATGGCAATCGTACGCGCGCCGGTTTCGAGCGCTTTCTCTAGGCTGAGCGTACCCGTCGCCGAATTCATGACGCCATGGAGTTGCGTTATTAAGAGGGGGACAATCTGCGGCGCGCCTGGGACTGTCTCCACCATCAAAAGCTGTAAGTCGGGTCGGTACCCAAGCACGCGCGGTAGATTGAAATGGTAGGCGCTGTGATTCTCCAGCATCCATTGGCGTAAGGCTAAAATCAGCGGACCGGTTTGCTCGCCCCGGTTATCCGCGGCCACCAACCCCTCAATCGACTGTTGATCGCACGCTTGGTCACCGGCCCAACGGCCAGCCACCTGATAGCGCAACCGATGCTGTTGACGACTATCGTAGTGGTTCTGCTCGATCTGACATTCTTCGATGCGGAAACGATGGCTTTGGGCTTCGGGCAGCGTTCGGCGGAAAACTTCTAGCATGCGTTGGCGATCGGTCACGGTGACCAGGGTGGGCAGTTCACCGTCGATGGGAAAAACATGGACGACCATGTTGAGCGCTTCGAAGAGGGCGACCGGTGTCGCAAATGGAGTCAATTCTCCCCGTCCGCGCATCTGCGTGACCAACGGCGCCAGCCGTCCACGCAGATAGGCTTCGGCAGCAAACAAGCTAGGGAAGACGCGCGCCAGCACCGTAGGCGTTAAAGTTTGGCCAGTGACACCCTCGGTAATCCGTAATTCGTAACGCACATGATAGCCTTCGCCATCCAAAAAAATGGCTTCAAGGATGGTGCAGCCTTCGACAGTGTAATAATCGCGGGCTTCGCCGAAAAGGGCGGTTTGTAAATAGGCGCACATCGCTTCGGTGTTAAAGATCGTCGCTGTCGCTGGGAATGTTTGCTGAAGGGCAGAGCTGTGGAAAAGATGAAGCGTCGCAATCGCTAGCGGCGCGTGGTCCTCTGTTGCGCTGGATTCGTTGTCCTCGGTACTGGATTCGTTCGTGATGGTGCGCCGTGCTTGGGGTTTTGCCAGCAATTCACTCACACCTTCTTTAATAACAATAACTTTGTCGGCTAGGCGGAGAAGATGGTGATCTTGCGTGATGAGCAGGGTTGTCTTGCCCTGCATCAAAGCATAGATCGCCGGCAAAATTGCGATAGTCGCCTGGCTGTCGAGGCCGCGGGTCGGTTGATCCAAAATTAGGAGTGGTGTGGGGCGCAAAAACGCGCGCGCAATCATAATCCGCCGCTGTTCGCTGAGTGAAAGCATCATGCCATTTTCGCCCACCTGCGTGTCGTAACCAGCCGGCAAGTCTTCAATAAAGCCGTGGGCATTGGCCTGGACCGCCGCCGCAATGATCGCTTCCCTATCGGCGTTGCGTAGACCGTTGGCAATATTATCAGCCACCGTGCCATTGAAAATGGGCGCTTCAGCGCGCACCAGGTTGATCTGAGCGCGCAGCGATTCGAGGGTAAATTTGCGAATGTCACGACCATCGATCAAGATTTGGCCACTGGCCGGATCGTTCAGACGCAGCAGTAGGCGCGTAATGACGCTGTGGCCACTGCTGCCATCCCCCATAATGCCCAACGTTTCGCCTGGATCCAAAGCGAAACTGACCTCTTTCAATCCTGTTTGCAAACCCGTGCTGCCTGCCTGGCTAAACACGGCTGATTCCTCTGGCTCTGATTGACCGATAAAACTCACTTGCTGAAATTCCACCTGGCCTTGAAATGCTGGCGCGATCAAGGCATTGGGGCCGTTAATCACGCTCGGTTTGCGGTCCAAAAAGTGATTGATGCGATTGAGACCGGCATACATATCGGCCAAAATATCCCTTGCCCCGCTGAGCTTATGCAGCGGGCGGAGCATGCTCTGTATTAATAAGACGCAGAGTAGTAGCTTACCGACTGGGAAGATCGATGCATCGAACAGCCATACGCCCAACCCTATAACTGATGTTAGGGCTAATGCTTCGCCACTTTCGCTTGCCCAGTTGAGCTGCGCTCGCTGTTTGTCGGTTTGAAGCGAGGCGGCGACATTTTGTTGGTGGAGCTGTGCAAGGTGTTGCAATTGATCGCTTTCTGAATACAAAGTCTGCGACCAATGCGGCGAGGCAAGTAGCAGTTGTATGGCATCTTTATAGGCGAGCTCGTCTGCTTGCTGTTTTGTGACGGCATGTTTGATGCTTGGCGTAAAACGATGGATGAGCAGCCCGATGAGCAACAGCAACAAGCTACCAGCTAGGCCAATTATCCAAGAAAAGTAAAAGAGAATCGCCAGGGCAAAAATGAGCGTGAACAAGCTACCGGTGAGGGTTGGCAAAATATGGATGAAAAATTCTTCTAGCACGCGGATATCGACCGTGACGTGGGTCAAAATTTCGCGCATCCGGCGTTGATTCTGAAGCGTAGGCGCAAGTTGATGGGCGTGGGCGAAAATAGTTTGATAGAGCTGAAAGCCAAGCGCGCGCCCGACTGTGGTCGAGTGCCGTTCGGCTACTGAACCAGCCAAGCTTTGCAGGATTGTCAAGAAAATAATGGCAATTATGACGGCCATGATCGGCCCGATTGGGGCTGGCGAAGTTAATGCTGCTGGCTGTCTAATGCTGAGAAAGTCGAACAAATAGGTCAATGCATATAGAGCGACCAATATCAAGATCGCCTTTAGCGCCAGCATAAGCTGTGCAAACAGCAGGCGGCCGGATTGACCAGCCAGGCAGTGATGCAGCAACCACACAATCGAGTGATGATGAACTGTGGATTCAGATAAGGCTCTCGGCGTGGGCACTATCGGTTGTGACTGGTAAAGTTGAACGGAATTGCTCATAGAGACCGACACCTTTTTGGATCGATGCGTACATACCGGTAGCGAGTGTGTTTCTTGACGATCAGGTGGTTTCTAGACGATAAGGTGATAGGGTATCTGCAATCTGCAACAAGCTGCGTTAGTTGTGCGAATAGACACATTAGCGCTCGGTACAAGGACCGCCATGACGATGGGGGTTTCAGTTGATTGACAAATAACTGACGTAGGCTGGTTATAGTATAGCACATTAACGGATTGCGTAACTTACAAATGGATTACAAATAACAAGTAATTTTGTGAATTTTTGAGCTATATATTGAGCGGGCGCATACCTATTCTGTAAAGCACTCAGGTGCGCCATGCTCTGTCCTCAGACTATCGCCCATTGCCTCCACCTTCTGTTAATGTTGTTCATGTAACCACGTAGACCGTAGCAAACTTGACCGGGATAAAGTTAAAGTCAGTGACAAAATTAAAACCAGTGGCAAAGTGAAAGCGCGAGGAAACAACCGTGACATTCGAAACGATCATTATCATGCTGCTTGTCACTTTTATTATCGGTCTCTTTACTGGCGTAGGGATGATGCGACCGCGCGGGTGAAGCGTACAACTATTGCAGTGCATTCTTCAAGAGGAGAAACATATGAATTGGCGCACATATTTTGAGCAAAACCAACTGAGTCATCGACCAATCCCGTGGACTGAGGGCATTGAGGTCGCGCCGCATCTGCGCGCACCGTTAATTCGGTCCCTCCAGCGTTTTCAGATTGGCGAAACCGGTGAAGGTCACCATTTGCAAGCCGGCGCGGCAGCCCTAGGCGATGCCGACTATGCCGCCACCATCGCACTCTTTATTGCGGAAGAGCACGAGCACGCGCGTCTGCTCGAGCGCATCTTGGACAAGTTGGAGGCGCCCCTGCTGAAGAGCCACTGGAGCGATGGCGTTTTTATGCTGGTACGGCACTTGATGGGGCTGAAACTGGAGTTAGTTGTGCTGCTATCAGCCGAACTGATCGCCAAACGCTATTACCGGGCCTTATATGAAGGCACGCATGATCCCGTTTTGCGCGCCATCTTTGCCCAAATCTGCGATGATGAAGAGGGACACATCGCTTTTCATTGCGACTTTTTGGGTAGAGCCTGGGCAGAACAAGCACCCCTAAACCGCTGGCTGATCTGCAACAGTTGGCAGCTCTTTTTCTGGATGGTAGTTTTGGTGGTGACATGCGATCATGCGCGTCTATTGCAGGCGGTTAAAGTGACGCCTATCGGCTTCTTGCATGATTGTCGACAAATTTTTAAGCAAACGATGGCCCGGATTTTTGCGGCAAACAAACAGGTAGCCATCGCATGAAAATCGATATCGTCGTTTATAGCGCTGGCTGTGCAGACCGTGATGGCTATCATTTTGCGCCACCCATTATTGGCCTTCGTTTAGCGGCACTTACGCCGGTGCGCCATCCCGTCAATGTGATCCATCCGCCGTTTGAGCCGCTTCAGTTGGAGACTGCCGCCGATCTAATTGTGTTGGTCGTGGATGACAGTTTTGTCGATGTGGCGTATCGGTGGGCTGATCGGTATAGTAGGCGTGGCAAGTGCGTGGTGGCAGGTGGCGCACCGGTTACCGCCTGGCCGCAGCGCGCGCTAGAGCATTGTGACGCGGTTGTAATCGGTGAAATCGAGCCGGTTTGGGCGCAGTTGATAGCGGACATGGCGGCGGGCAAGTTGCGTGGGCAGTATGCGATGGCGCTTGGAAAGCCAATTGATCGGAAGGCAGTTTATGTTGTAAAATAAAAGCTACATTATGCTAACCGCGCTAGAAAGAAAGTAATCATGCAATCCCGTTTACCCTATGTTTGGGACTACGCAATCGACGAAGCACAATTTTATGAAATCTTGACGGGTCAGATCATCATTGGCCGGTTGGATCGCGACTGGGCAGCGGTCCGCCTGATTGAGTATGCTCCTTATAAAGAGATAATACGGTTGCTTGGGTTTGGGGCGCTTGTTCAAAATTGGCCCGTTTGGCGCAACCGTATTCGTTCGCAGAGCCGTAAACGTGGTTTTGACTTTTTAGTTGAATGGTTGCCAGTTCACCACCCAGAGTGGCTCAATGACCCTCGTCAATAGAGATTTTTACTTTTATTCTTTATATCCGCTACAAGACCATGTTTTACATGTTTTAAGCGAGCTGGACATAGGTTTCTATCTCAGCGGCGGCACAGCGGCCTCGCGTGGTTATCTCCATCATCGCTTCTCAGATGATTTAGATTTGTTTGTTAACGACGACAAACCGTGATATAATTACACCTGTAGAACCATGTTCGATAACCAAGAACGCTGTTCTACAAAAGTGTAACAAGCACCTTTCAAACTGAATATATCTGGTTGCACTGGGAAGCCGTTCAGTGCGTAAAATATTCGACGTAACAAAGGTCGAAGCGGGTACCCTCTGGGTGCCTTCAACTACCCTGGGAGCCAGGGGAAGTAACGCCGTGGGAGATATGAGCAGCGCAGTTAGGCACTCAGCCCCGGAACAAGTTCAGGTGCAACAGCGTTCGACTGAGCTCACGCCGAAGTCTTGTCTGTTGCACTACGAAGCCCACAGGCTTAAGCCGTGGGTAGCTCACTTCAACAACAAATACAGATTGGGCGCTAGTACGTTGGATCAGTGCGCCTTTGCCAGAAGAATTTGTGGCCGATTTACAGGCTCTCGGAGAAAAGCTAATCGTACCGTAAAGAGAAGGAGCACAAGCTATGTGCGCCTTCTCTTTACGGTACGATTCTTAACGTCCTACCTGCCCATTCGTCGCTTTCACCTTGGTGGTAAACAGCGTCCCCAAATCTTCACTGGACAAGACTGCCTGCTCCTCATACAGATATAACAGACGGCAAAGTGCGCTTCCAATCGCGGAAGCAAGCCAACAGTTGCGCTTTGCCCGCCACTGGGACGGCTTCTTCACTGAGCTTGCCCAACGCTTTAATCGTTTGCTGCATTTGGTCTAAGTAAATCTGACAACCTTCACAGTCAGCAAAGTGCGCTTCAAAGCAAGTGCAAGCCGTTGGCGTCAGGCTTCCTTCCAGATATTCGGTTACCAGTTCAACAAACTCACGGCAAGTAAGCTCTGGATATGGTTCAGAAATTGGATTCGTCATCTTGTTCTCTACTTAGCATTCGTCCGGTCAAAATAATGGTTTAGCTTGGTGCGCACCCTGGCGCGTGCCCGGTGCAGCAACACGCGCTGATTTTCCTCGCTCACCTCTAACACCGCACACACCTCCGCCGCCGTCCACCCTTCCATATCGCGCAAAGTGATTACGGTTGCCTGGTCTGGCGGCAGGGTTTGCACCGCTTGCTCAATCAAAGCGTACAGTTCTTGCCCGAGCACATGCTCTTCGACCCGATTGTCCCAGGAGTTTGGATAAAATTTCCACCATTCATCCGGCCCGAAGCAGTCTGGGTCTACCGTTGGTCCATCGATCTGAAAATGCAGAAGATCTGAAAACGTGACATGCCGATCTTCACGTTGGGCGCGTGATTTCGCCCGGTTGGTTAAAATATGGAAAATCCAGGTTTTCAACGAAGCGCGGTGCTCAAAGCGGTCAAGGCCGTGCAACACGCCAAGCCATGTCCCCTGAACGACTTCTTCGGCCACTTCATAGGTGGGCACATACTTGCGCGCCACCCGAATCATCATAGCATGAAATTGCTCAATCAGCGACAAAAAGGCGGCCTCATCCCCACGGCGCAACGCCGCAATCAGCGCCAGTTCTTGGGTCTGTACAAGCGTAAGCATGGGGATATCGTTTATCAATCTTCGGTTTGTCGCTGGCGCAGAAAGTTCTAAACGCGACATTTGTACCCCGATAAAGTCCATTTTTTCTGATTACCTCCCGGTAACTCCTCTGACTTCAAGCAGACTCGACAGCGCGCAAGCGCACGGGTTGAGCTTTATCACTGCCTACCCTTGCCGCTACCGTTTCCTGTGCCGGGAATGTGCGTCAGGCACAGCGCTACTTGGTCAGTGTGCCAGAGAAGGGTTAAGAGGAAATTACCAAGTGGTTACAAAATTATTAAGCGGCTTACTATGAAACTTCCTGACCCAAATACAGGCAAGTTTGTAACGAATCAAACTCTGGCGAGACTACATGAGTAGGCGTTGCTTTCGTAACGTCTGCTCATTGCCAAATTCGTTAACCCACAAGGAGATTTACCCCATGGTATCGTTCTGGAAAAAACGCAACACGTTGCTTGCCGTATTGATTGGCATGTTGACGATTGCGCTGCTGGTCAACTCTATCTCCACCTCGTTTGCACAAGGTGACATGGCCGAGGGCCTCGGCGACGACGCCGCCCCCGCCCCCGCTTCGATTGGCGCCGATGTGCCACTTACCTACTTCGGCCCCCCGCCCTCCGAGTTTCAGAAGGAGCTGATTGGCCCCTTTCAGTTGCTCAAAGCCGGCAAGCTAGATCAGGACGCCGGCACGATCACCCTGCCCTTGTACAAAGGCCAGTTGGAAGACGGTACACCAGTCTGGTATGTGCTGACCGATACGACCGACCAAGCGAACGCCGCTGCGCTCGGTCTCGTTCACTCGGCCAAGCTGCAATATGCGCGTGTGGGCCGCGGCGCACGTCAGGCCACCCTGGAGGCAGATGGTACGCTCACTTTTGCCAACGGCATGGTCGATTTCTCGCCCGAACGCAGCGTTACTCCCGGTGAGATGCCAGCTGCCTTTCCGCCGACGGAGTTTCAACCCGGCGCCATCGGCGACGAAAACTACACGCCCTTGATCTACATCGAGAACGCCGGTGGTCATGTCTACAATGCCCCAATTGTGGCCTTTGGCGTCACGGCGGAGGAGATTGCTTTCTGCGAAGGCGATGCAGACTACAGCCTGGTGCATAACAAGGTTGTGAGCATCTGCCCCGAAGAGCAGACGGTAACGTTGTCATTGACGGCCGGCTTCAGCTTTGCCCGCCCGATCTTTTATCTGAGCATGGATGCTAGTGACCCAATGGCGGCGGCGATTGAAGACGTCACCTTGGCGCCAGGGCTGAATGATATTCTTGTTGGCCGTGACGACAGCGCCTTTAGCGCAGTCGAGCGCATCTTTGCCTTTGCCAACGGTCCAGTTGGCACCGAAAACCCACAACGCCAGGGTCTCAACAGCGCCTTGTTGGGCGAAGGCGGGCCACTGAATGTCACCGGCGGCATTCCTACGCTTGCCACCGACTATAGCCCGTTATGGGACTTGAATTTGGGCGAATGGACTCAGGACGCGCTCGACAAGGGCTACACGTCGCGCCTGACTGAAGAGTTTGCGATCTTGGGCATGGTGCAAAAAGGCTGGGTTACCGGTCCGGGCGGCACACCGTTCGGCTCGACCGGCATCATCATTAACTGCCCGGTTGTCTTCCGCTTCCTGTAAGCGTCGCCATGCAGTAACTACACTATGCATGTGCAATCAGACTGGTGGCGCAAGCGTGATTTAGTGTTGCGTTATTGATGATCAGAAAGCGGGTGGCTCATGACAATGAGCCACCCGCTTTCTGATCATCGTCAACTTGATGTAGAGTAATCAATAGAGAGTATAAGCGCGGTTTTTAACGTTCTACCTGCCCATTCGTCGCTTTCACCTTGGTAGTAAACAGTGTGCCCAAATTTTCACTGGGCATGATTGCCTGATCCTCGTACAGATAACACGAAGCCACTTGGCGATCCGCCACTTTGTAGAGCGGCGGTGGGCTTTGACGGCATTTCTCCATCACATGCGGACAGCGGGCGGCGAATTTGCAACCACCCCTAGCCGCTTTGGACTTGTCGTCGTCAATCGCGATGATCTCTTGTTGGCCCCAGCGGCGTTGCAGATCCGGCCATGGAATCGAGTCGATCAGCAATTGCGTATACGGGTGCTGGGGATTCGTGATCACCGTCTCCACGTCACCCGCTTCCATCACCGAGCCTTTGTAGAGCACGATAATTTGGTCGCACACGTGATAAGCGGTGGTCAGATCATGAGTAATATACAGAATGGTGACGCCCAGTTCATCCTTCAGCTTGCGCAGACTTTCTAGAATCGTGGCGCGCAACGAGGCATCGACCATCGAGACTGGCTCATCGGCGACCAGGAGTTGCGGGCGCAGCAGCAGCGCCCGCGCCACGACCAGGCGTTGGCGCTGACCACCTGAAAGTTGATGCGGGAAACGGCCTAATGTCTCTTCCGGACGCAGACCGACGCTGACCAATGCCGCTTCGATGCGCTGGCGTGCATCGGCTTTCGAACTGGCGAGCTTGAAGTTTTTGACCGCTACGTTAAAGATGTGGTCCACCTTGTAAAATGGATTGTAGACGGCAAAGGGATCTTGAAAAACCGCCTGCACCTCTTTGCGAAAGGCTGTCTGTTCGGCGCCGGAGAGTTTGCCCATCGGCTTGCCCTTGTAGAGCACATCGCCGCTGGAAGGGTCCAGAAAACCGAGCGCCATCAGGGCCAGCGTAGTTTTGCCGCTGCCGCTTTCCCCGGCCACGGCAATAATGCTCGGCGAATTGGCATCCAACGCAAAGGAGATATTATCCAGCGCAACAGTGCCCGTTTTGAACTTTTTGGTGACGTTTTTTAGTTCGAGTAGATTGCTCATTATGGCTACTTTCGCCCAGTGTTTTCGTATACCTTCGCTTGCACCTTGCCGTGAACTGGATCGTGCAAATGACAGGCGGCCCAGTGTTCGGGCGCATACTCATTAAATGCCGGGATCTGTTCTTTACAAACATTCATCGCCTTTGGGCAACGATTGTTGAAAACGCAACCGGGTGGCAAATCGCGCAGCAACGGCGTGATGCCGGGAATCCCTTTAAAAACACCGCGCTTGCCCAACACGGGCAGGCTGTCGATCAGCATCTCGGTATAAGGGTGGAGCGGGGCCGTAAAAGTATCTTGGATTGTGCTGACCTCGACCAGGCTACCGGCATACATCACGGCCATACGATGGACAAATTGCGCCATCAGCCCCATATCATGGCCGATTAGAATCACCGCGCTGCCCATTTGCTCTTGCAAGCGGCCAATTGTCTGCATCACCTGGCGTTGGGTCACCACATCCAACGCGCTGGTTGGTTCATCGGCAATGATCACTTGGGGTGACATGGCCATGCTGATGGCGATACAAGCCCGCTGCTTCATACCACCGCTCAATTGATGGGGATACATATCGCCCACCTTGACGTTCAATTCCACCGCCTCAAGCGCGTGATTGGCACGTTCCTTCATTTCTGAGCTCGATAGCGCCAAATTATGATCGACCATACTATCGATAATTTGGTCTTTGATACGCATAATCGGGTTGAGCGAATTCATCGCACCTTGCGGCACCATGCTGATATGTTGGGCGCGTACCTGACGCATCTCTTCTTCCGTCAATTGGGTCAGATCGGTGTCGCCCAACAAAATTTGGCCGCCGGCAATGCGGCCTGGCGGTTTGATCATGCGCAAGATGGCCAGTGCCAATGTCGATTTGCCTGAACCCGACTCACCTACCAGCCCTAGCCGTTCGCCCGGTTTGAGATCGAAATTGATCTTATTGGCGGCTTTGACAATCCCTTCATCCGTATAATAATGGACATCCAGGTCCTTCACTCGTAAAGCGTAATCACTCATAGTATATCTTTCAGTGCTCTATTGACATCAATACTTTGCCAAATGCTCACAACCGCAACGATCAAGCCAGTGATCGCTCCGGACCTGACGCAAGTTGATAAATTAGAGGGCGGTATTGTGGTGCTGGAATCGGCTTGTTACTCGCCTGCACAGCCTCCAACCAGGCTGCCTTCGCAATTTGTACTTCGCGTAAGGCTTCTTCTGGCGTTGCGCCAAAGGCTGAACAAAAGCGTAGATCTGGAATATCAGCGATGTAGCCCCCGTCTTCTTCGGAATAGAAAATACTGATAAAGTAATCACGCATTTTTATGCTACCTTGCGTACCCTGGGGTTTGCCAACTCATCGAGACCGGCAGAGATCAAGAAGAGCATAACAAACATCAGCATAATCGTGACAATTGGCATCATCAGCCACCACCACATTTCGCGCAGGAGGGCGTTTTGCGACATGGCCCAGTAAATGGTCACCCCGATTGTCGGATCGCGCAAGGGGCCTAACCCCAGCGCCGGCAGACCAATCGAGGCAAAGATTGCACCCGTGACTGCTCCCACTAAACTGGCGCCCAGGTAGGGCAGCAAGTTTGGCACCAGCTCACGAAAGATGATGCCCCAACTATTCATACCATTGAGCCGCGCCATCATTACATAAGGTCGCTCGCGCATGGTCAACACTTGGGCGCGAATTGTACGCGCTGGCCCCATCCATGCCGTTAGCGCGATCACAAATGCCAGCCCGGTGAGCGTAACAGAGTTATTGTCCAGTGAGGAAGCAATCACGACCAGGATCAGTAACCCTGGCACAGTGAGCAGCACATCCACCACCCAGCGCACAATTAGGTCGTACCAGCCGCCGAAGAAGGCGGAGGTAAAACCGACGAACGCACCAAAACCGACACCAATTAAACCGGCAATTACACCAATCCGCAACGTTTCCCAAATCCCGCGCACGGCAACCGCAAAAAGGTCGCGCCCTTGGCCATCGGTGCCAAATGGATAATCCCAGGAAGGCGCTTTGCTCGCCGGCGCCCCCAGCGGATAGGGCGCTTTGTCTGTAATATAGAATGAACCGATGACCGAGAACAAAATAAAAAACAGCAGAATACCAATCCCAATCGCAAATTGGGGATTGCGTCGCAGGTAACGTAACACAAGGCGACTATTACTCACCGGTCCACTTTTGTTTGGTACGATGGGTGCTGACAATTGTGAGATGCTGGAATCTGAACTTTGGACGGTCATATCACTTCCCCTCGTAAGTAATGCGCGGGTCGAGCAGCGGGTAGATCAGATCGATAATAAACATGGCAATACCAATCGCCACAATCAGGATAAAGACGATGCCGTAAATCATAAAATAGTCTAGCTCGCGGATCGCTTTGGCGAGTAACGAACCTAACCCTGGATAGCGGAAGATCACTTCTACCAATACAGAGCCAGAGACAATGTAGCTAAAGGCAATCGCCAGACCAGTCACCTGGGGCAGTAAGGCGTTGCGCACAGCATATTTATAGAAGAGGCGCCAATTCTTTAGACCTTTGGCTTCACCAAAGGTCATATAATCTTCTCCCTGCACTGTTACCATCATCCCGCGCATGCCAATCGCCCAACCGCCCACGCTGGTAAGCATGACCGCCAATGCCGGTAAGATCGCGTGTTTTATAACCTCTAGCACAAAGCTGACGCTCCAATTTTGCAACGTCGTCGCGCCAAAGGCCCCGCCCAACGGCAGCGCTTTCCACTTGAAGGCTACGAAATAGATCAACAAGAGCCCGACAATAAAGGCTGGCATCGCGCTGATGACCAAAAGCGAGGGCACGACCTGGCGAAAGATAAAGTTAGACCGGCTCCAAGCCATCAGCGCGCCCAGCAGCGTGCCAATGAAAAATGTGATGATCGTTGTCAATGAGAGTAATCCCACCGTCCACCAGATCGCCTGACCGATCAGCTCGCCCACGGTTTTGGGAAAACCAGAAATTGAATAGCCGAGGTTAAAATGGGCCATGTCCCACATATAGGTGAGATATTGCTTCCATAGGGGCTGATCGAGACCAAATTTCTTCTCGTAGCTTTGCACCATCTCTTCAAAACCAGGTGGAATGTAACCGCTGCGCGAAGCTTGCTCCATCAGCTTTTCACGCAGTGGGTTACGCGGGGTGATCTTCGGAATAAAGAAGTTCAACGTTGCCGCCGACCAGATAATTAAAAAGACGAGGAGAAGACGTCTGACAATGTAAGATAGTGGCATGGATATACTCCGAATGTAGATTTACGGTTGACGATTTTGGCTTATCCGTAGAGACGCAAAATCTTGCGTCTCTACGGATAAGCCAAAATCGTCAATTGCATTACGCTGCTGGTTTCAAGTGTTGCAAGATGAGCGGGAAGGTCAGGTGCCAGAATGCGCCGTTGACGTACGGGTCATCCTGCGTGGGCCAGCCTGTCCAGTAGGTTTGGTTGTAGGGAATGCGATGGAGAAATTGCTGAACTGGACAATCGGGCAGTTCGTCCAAGAAGATTTCCAGCGCCTGCAAGTAAAGATCCATGTAGGCGGGATCATCACTGGGCACCTTGGCCATTTCTTCGAGTACCGCATCGTATTCGGCATTCTGGAAGCGTGAGTTATAGGTGGTCGGCGTGCCGATCGGCTGGTAATATTTGCTGGTGAACATATCGAGGGTGTCAAATGGGTCGTTGATGCTGCCACCATGACCGTTGAGCCAGATGTGCTCCTTGCCTTCGCTGATCTGTGTACCATGATCGGCGGGCATTTGAAAGTCTAGCGCGAAGCCACCCTGGCGCAACTGTTCGCCCAACACGGGGCCAATGTCGGCAAAGACACCCCAGCCACCGATAATATCCTCGATGCGCGCGCCATCTTTCACCCAGAAACCTTCGCCGTCTTTCTCATAACCCGCCAGTGCCATACGCTCGGCGGCCTTTTCCAGGCTATGTTCTGCTGTGTTGTACTTTTCCAGCAATGGCTTGGCGGCCTCGAAGAAGGGCTCCAGACCGGCATACTGTGGGAAGGGCAACGTGGTCAAAATGCCAGAGCCTTCCAAGGCGACATCGAGCATCTGCTGGCGGTCAATGGTGTAGCTGACCGCCCAGCGCACGTTTTTGTCAGCGAACGCACCTTCGGCGCAGTTGAACCAAAATGAGGTTGGCCACCAGTCGATATAGCCAAATGGCAGATCTCTGCCGGTGTGGGTGATGATCTTGTCGTTCTGCTCGACCACCTGCTTGATGGTCGTCGCCAGCAGACTAAGCGAGGAATCGACCTCGTTGTTGATGACCATCTGGGCCATCGTGGTCTCATCGGCAGTGGGCAGGACGAGAATGCGCTCGACGGCGGGCAGCTCGGCCACGAAACCAGTCTTGAGTGCCCACCACTCGTCGCGGCGGTCGATGACCTTCTGTTGTGGCGTCCACGCGGCGATTGTGTAGGGACCGGTGCCAACGGGAAGGCCCGCCGCTGGGTCAAAGCCTGTGTAGGCGGACACGTCTTCGACATCTTTGTAGATGTGTTCGGGCACGATATAAATGCCGGTGTCGAACTTGGAGGAGAGATGGCTGAACATAAAGCGGGGACGGGGGTCGTTGAAGACAAGCTTGGCGGTGGTGTCATCGACGGCGGTTGCCGCTTTGACCCACTTGGACACCTCGGTCGAGTTGCGGATCTTAGCGGCATCGGGGTCGAGACCGTTGGTGATCAGCATATTGATCGTAAAGGCGACATCGTTGGCGCTGAACGGTGTGCCATCGCTCCACTCGGCACCGCTGCGCGTCTTGATCGTCAGCTCGGTGTAATCGGCGTTGTACTCGTAGCTCTCGGCCAGCCACGGAATGTACTCGTCGGCAAAGGCGGAGTAATAATAGAGTGGTTCCCACAAGGCGGCGTTGCCCATCTGATGGCTGGCACCGGTGGCGTAAGGGTTGCCCAACCCCACATCGATGAACTGGCCCTGGCTGCCACCGAACATGATGGTCAGTGTCTTCTCGCGGGGCACGTCTTTCACCGCTACAGCCGCTGTGGTCGCGGTCGTGTCGGTGACAACGGCCGAAGCGCCGGCATCAGCGGCTGGGGCCGCCGCGTCACTGCCAGGTGCTGGGGGGGTACCGCAAGCGGCCAGCACCACGCCGGCCGAGGCCAACCCACTCAGACGCAGAAAATCGCGCCGGTTTAGATTTGCATCTCTCATTATAGACATCCTTTAATTCTTGTATTGAATCAGAAAGACGAAGCTCAATGTCACCGCTCAAAAAAACAGGGGAAGAATTCTGGTTAAGCAGGCCGTTGGTGTAGATGTAGGCTGATTTAAGATTTACGATTTACGCACCTGCTTTGTTAATTGAACCCGCGAGCGCGTAAATCGTAAATCTTAAACCGAATTATGCAGCCGGTTTCAAGTGTTGCAAGATGAGCGGGAAGGTCAGGTGCCAGAATGCACCATTCAGGTATGGGTCATCCTGGGTGGGCCAGCCCGTCCAATAGGTTTGGTTGTAGGGAATGCGATGCAGCCACTGTTGCACTGGGCAATCGGGCAGTTCGTCCAAGAAGATTTCCATGGCTTGTAAGTAAAGATCCATATAGCCGGGATCATCACTGGGCACTTTGGCCATTTCTTCCAGGATCGCATCATATTCGGCGTTCTGGAAGCGCGAGTTATAGGTGGTCGGCGTACCAACTGGCTGGTAATATTTGCTGGTGAACATATCGAGGGTGTCAAATGGGTCGTTGATGCTGCCACCATGACCGTTGAGCCAGATGTGCTCTTTGCCTTCGCTAATTTGCGTACCGTGGTCGGCGGGCATTTGGAAGTCGAGGTCAAAACCGCCATTGCGCAACTGCTCGCCCAACACGGGGCCGATGTCGGCAAAGACACCCCAGCCACCGATGATGTCGGTGATGCGAGCGCCATCTTTTACCCAGAAGCCTTCGCCATCTTTCTCATAACCGGCCTCTTGCATCAAGGCGGCGGCCTTTTCCAGGTTATGTTCGGCGGTGTTGTACTTTTCCAGCAAAGGCTTGGCGGCCTCGAAGAAGGGCTCCAGACCGGCATATTGTGGGAATGGCAATTGGGTCAGGATGCCCGAGCCTTCCAAAGCAACCTCTAGCATCTGCTCGCGGTCAATGGTGTAACTGACGGCCCAACGGACGCGCTTGTCGGCGAACGCACCTTCGGCGCAGTTGAACCAGAACGAGGTCGGCCACCAGTCGATGTAACCGAAAGGCAGATCGCGGCCAGTGTGGGTGATGATCTTGTCATTCTGCTCGACGACCTGCTTGATCGTGGTGGCACGCAGATCGAGCAGCGAGTCTAGTTCATTGTTGATGACCATCTGGGCCATGGTGGTCTCATCGGCGCTGGGCAGGACCAGAATGCGCTCGACGGCGGGCAGCTCGGCCACGAAACCAGTCTTGAGTGCCCACCACTCGTCGCGGCGGTCGATGAACTTCTGCTGCGGTGTCCACGCAGCGATTGTGTAGGGACCCGTGCCGACCGGAAGGCCCGCTGCTGCATCAAAGCCAGTGTAAGCCGACACGTCTTCGACATCTTTGTAGATGTGTTCGGGCACGATGTAAATGCCGGTGTCGAACTTGGAGGAGAGATGGCTGAACATGAAGCGGGGGCGGGGGTCGTTGAAGACGATCTTGGCGGTCGTGTCATCGACGGCGGTTGCTTCTTTGACCCACTTGGAAACCTCGGTCGAGTTGCGGATCTTGGCCGCATCCGGGTCGCTGCCGTTTTTGATCAGCATGTTGATCGTGAAGGCGACATCGTTGGCGGTGAACGGTGTACCGTCGCTCCACTCGGCACCGCTGCGCGTCTTGATCGTTAGCTCGGTGTAATCGGCGTTGTACTCGTAGCTCTCGGCCAGCCACGGAATATGCTCATCGGCAAAGGCAGAATAATAGTAGAGTGGCTCCCATAAGGCGGCGTTGCCCATCTGGTGGCTGGCACCCGTGGCGTAGGGATTACCTAGCCCTACGTCAATGAATTGGCCTTGGCTACCGCCAAACATGATGGTCAGCGTCTTTTCGCGTGCTACATCTTTCACATCTACCGCCGCGATCGCGGTCGTATCGGTGATAACAGCCGAAGCGCCAGCGTCAGCGGCCGGCGCCGCGTCACTGCCCGGTGCCGCGGGCGTACCGCAAGCGGCCAGCACAACACCGGCCGAGGCTAACCCACTCAGACGCAGAAAATCGCGTCGATTCAGATTTTGGTCCTTCATCGAACTCTCCTTTGATTTAAAACGTGCACAAAGAATGAATGTAATAGTTGCTTCCAGCCTGAATTAAGGCTGTTTGCGCAAGTGAACAGTATTGGATGACCCAGCTGATGTTTTGAGGAAACGCCAATGCATGATACATGTAATTGTGTGTGTTGTGACAGCAAACCGTTTTCGCTTCTTAACGCTGCACAATTCAAGCGCTTGAGCCAACCTTGGGGTAAGCCACCCGAGCGTGAAGTTCTCGGTTTGAGAGAACCAGTTATTGTTGTATAGTGCAAAGATTGTTGACCAATGGAAAGTTGTCGACTGGGTGTTCAGAGTATAGAATATATTTCCCACCGTGTCAAACCATCTTTAGTAGAAATTTAGGTCATGCGATTACCAACGAAGCAACCATCATCTTTGAAAGCGACAGATTTGAAAGCGACAAATTTGAAAGCGACAGAATCTGCCTCGATCCCAAGCCCAACCGGCGCGCCTGCTAAACCGGGCCAACCGAAAGAGGTTGGCGCGCGTGCTGGCCGCCGCAAGCCTTTCTGGCGCCCCTTCGGCGCGCTGATCGATTTGGCTTATCTGGCTGCGCAGCGCTTGTACTATTACTTTGGTCTCAGTCTGCTTTCGCTCTTTGGCGTGATTTTGGCGATCGGGCTGGTCAGTAGCGCCACTTTTTTCTCACAGGCCGTCGACACGGTGATCATGCGTCAGGAGTTGGCTGAATATAGTGCGGCCACCAACCGTCCGCCTTTCTCGTCGCGGATTTTTGCCAGTTCATCACGCAGTGTGCCGCTGACGCTAGAACGCGCCGAAACGTTGGGCGATGATGTCTCTGATACGCTGGCTTCGGAAGTGGGCTTGCCGGTTCGCTTTCTGGGCATGCTGGCCGATAGTGGTGCGCTGGCCCTCCAGCCGCTGCCCAGTGATACGCGCTACCAGGGTAAACGTTCGCTGGACAACGTCGGCGCCGTCTACATGGTGGATGTGGCTCAGCATATTGATATTGAAGGCGAACCACTCGACGATGCCACGTCTGGCGCATCCTTGGCCGTTTGGATGCACGCCGATTATGCGGCTAAATTCGGTATCCAACTCGGTGATCAATTTAATCTTCAAAGTAACCAGGGTACGGCGGGTGAAGCGCTGATTCCAATCCAAGTGCAAGGTTTCTGGCGCGCTAAGGATGCCAAAGAAGCGTTCTGGGTCAGTGACCCCGATCAAACCCTGCTCAATAAACTCTTTGTACGCCGCCAGGATTATCTGACCCTGGTCGAGCCGCAACTGGCGACCAAGGTACGCGCTGTCACCTGGAATGTTATCCTCGACGAGATGCAGTCGAGCCCCGCCGATGCCCGCCAATATACGGAAGGCTTTGCGTTAGCCAAAACCGTGATCGGTCGTTATCTACCTGATGCACAAATGACCACGCCGGCGGTCTCATTAGAGAAATTTATTGGCCGCCAAACCACACTAACCATTTTGCTGCTCGGCTTTAACACGCCGGCCTTTGGTTTTCTACTCTATTTTCTAATTCTAACCTCCGCTGTGATTGCCTATTGGCAACAGCGCGAGACCGCCGTGCTGATCAGCCGCGGCATGACACGCTGGGGGGTGCTGAGCTTTACGCTGGCCGAGGGGTTGCTGCTCTTTGTGCTCGGTTGTCCGCTGGGGCTGGGGCTGGGCATGCTGCTCGCACGTGCGATGGGGTACACGGTCAGCTTTCTCAGCTTTGACACGCGCACCCCGTTGCCGGTCTCGTTGGCCGGCGTCAACTTGCCCTTGATCGCGGCGACATTGGGCATTGTGTTGCTGGCCAAACTCTGGATGGCGGCCCAAACGACCGGACAAACTATCTTGACGCAAGAGCGCGAACATGCGCGCGCGCCGCGTGGGCCCTTCTGGTATCGCGCCTATCTCGATCTGATCCTGATCATCCCCACTATCTACGCCTACCGCCAGTTGGCTTCACGCGGCACCCTGGGTGCGTTGGTGCGCGACCGACCGGAGGAACTTTATCAAGACCCATTGCTGATCATCGTGCCCGCGCTCTTTGTGGTGGTGATGGCGCTGCTCTCGATGCGCCTCTTTCCCTGGTTTATGCGCCTGCTCGACTGGATCGCTAACCTGGCGCCCTGGTTGACGCCCCATCTCGCACTGCGCCAACTGGGTCGCTACAGCCAAAACTACATTAATCCCCTGCTGTTGGTGATCGTGGCGCTGGCGTTGGGCGTCTACAGCCTGTCGATGGCTGCCAGCCTGGACAAGTGGCTGGTTGATCGCATCTATTACAGCACCGGGGCTGATCTGACCTTCGAGCCGTATTCTGAGGTAGAGGCGCTGAGCGATGACATCGGCGCCGACTGGGTGCCACCACCGTTTGAATTTACTGAATTACCGGGCGTTGCCGCCGCGGCCCGCGTGGGCGATTATACGGCGCTGATTCGGCTGGCAGCAGGTGAGGGGCAGACGGTGAAAGGGCGCTTTCTGGGCATCGACCGCGTAGACTTTGCCCGCGTCGCCTGGTTTCGTTCAGATCTGGCGGCCGAATCGATGGGTGCGATGATGAATCGCCTCGCCGTGCAGGATGATGGCATTCTGATTTCGCAAAAATTTCTAGAAGAGAACCAGCTTTCCGTGGGCGACAAGCTGACCTTGGACGTACTCACTGACTTTGGCGCCAGCCTGACTTCGAGCTTTACGGTGGTCGGTGTCTACGCCTATTTTCCCACTGTCTATGAGGATCAGGTCACTGTGATTGGTAATTTGGAGTTTATCTTTTCATTCTTCAACTTGACCATGCCGCACCGGATTTGGGTGCGCGCCGAGCCTGGAGTCGACGAAAAAGAGATTCTGGCCGAAGTGCGCACCACCGGCATCGAAACGATTCGCGAGCTCGATGCTCGATCAACCATCAGCGAGGAACAGGCGCAGATGGAGCGGGTGGGCGTCTTCGGCACGCTCTCGGTCAGTTTTGTGGCAGCGGCGCTGATGGCGGCGTTGGGTCTGCTTACCTATAGTTATGCGTCGCTGCACGAACGGCTCTATCTCTTTTCGGTGCTGCGCTCGATTGGGCTGAAACGGATCCAGGTCGTCGGCCAAGTGGCGTTAGAATACGCCATCCTTACCGCCTATGGTGCCATTGCCGGTGTGATCAGCGGCTCGGTGGCGGCGGTGCTCTTTGCCCCGCTCTTCCGTGTCACCGGGGGCGCGGGTTCGCTGTTGCCGCCGCTGGTGCCTGTCGTCGCCCAGGCACAGATTGTGCCGTTGGCCACTATCTTTGCCGTGCTCATTATTGGGCTGGAGATCTTGATCATTGCCTCGGCGTTGTACCGGCAGTTGTCAAACGCG
The DNA here is from genome assembly GCA_038247295.1 of Caldilineales bacterium. Classification (GTDB taxonomy): domain Bacteria; phylum Chloroflexota; class Anaerolineae; order Caldilineales; family Caldilineaceae; genus JAPLGZ01. Next base: position 32,884 of record JBBRVA010000003.1, read on the forward strand.
CTGCGGTTAGGGCATCAGGCCTGATCATCTTGGACGAAGCCTCCTCGCGGCTAGACCCAGCCACCGAGCAACTGATCGAACGCGCTGTAGATCGGTTACTCCAGGATCGCACCGCCATCATCATCGCCCACCGCCTGGCGACAGTTCAGCGTGCCGACCAGATTATGATTTTGGAGCAGAGCGAGATTCTAGAGCACGATCAGCGGGCGCAATTAGCGGCTGATCCAGGCTCACGTTTTTATCAATTGTTGCAGACCGGGTTAGAGGAAGTACTCGCGTAGAGATTAGGGGCAAATTAGCGCAGAGGCAAGGTTAACACTGCATAAAGCTCATCCCGCGCCAGCCAGGCCAAATCGAAGTCGCCAATCGGTGTGAGGAGCGGTGCTATCTCAAATTCTGGATCGTGTAAATAAATATAGTCGTCGTCCATACCAACTACCACTACGGCATGATCTACATTTGCATCCCAATGCGGTAGGTCGGCTGTTTTTACAAAAGCAATGCATGGTCGACCTTGCAACAAATGCTGGTGGAGATGATTTAGCGTACCTTGTTCATATGTTACACTGATATTTAGTTTTGTGAGGTTGCGAATTTTATAGGATGGTGTACCTACTCCACGGTCAACCTCAAGGAGTTTTAACAAACGATCATAAGCAACCGAAACCCTTATAAAGTCCAACAGCATCAACGCGCAGGCGGCTAAACATTCGCCGGGTTCCCGCTGTTGTCGATGATGCACCGGCAAAATGATTGAGTGCATTGGCCTTATCCTATTCTTCGTCTGGCAACTTTATTAATGGGGCGCGTGGAAGATGCTTAGGTATATATTGGTCTGGTACAGTTCGCCTGGGTTGGTAAGGTGGCAGCGTTTTAACCAACTCTTTCGCCCGCTGCATAATCGCGTCTTTGCAGGCCGGTGGATTATTCATTTCGCCAGTGCGCACATCGACATCGACGGTGCCTACTTCCCCCACCCGGCCGACATGCGAAGCCGTGAGCACAGCCGGCACGCGCCAGACAATCTGTTCGCCAATTACTAGCGTAGGTAGTTCGGCATGCATCATATAACTGACCTGATCCAGCAACCAGAAGCTCACTTGGCGTTGCGCTTCTTCGGCTGTGACTTGGATCGCAATCGAACGTTTAATGTCGATTTCAAACAAACCTTTAGCCGGTGTCTTGTACTGCTCAAGCAGAATCGCCATCTTCTAGGCTCCTTCGTTAGGGTTGGCACGGCTACGCAGATGTTGGATAAAGGTGGCGTGCTCTGGGGTGTTGAGACCCTGCTGCAACAAAGTCAGCAGTCCTGCCATATCACCCGTCCAAAAGAGAGCCGGTTGTAACCAGAGACCAGGAAGCACCTGGCTGCGCAGCACACCCTGTTCATCTGGCACCAATGGGACATACTGCCCTTCATGCCATCTGTACCAGAGCATCTGCTGTTCATAGGGTAACAAGACCAAATATTCGCGCACACCGTTGCGCCGGTAAGCGTTCAATTTGTTGGTTAAATCATAGGCGGCACTGCTGGCTGCCACCTCGATAATCAGTTCGGGTGCGCCCTCTAGGTAGTCATCATCACTAATTCGCACTTGCCCTCCCACTTGTTCATCGATCCAGGCACACACATCTGGTTGGGGTTCGTTGTCAATGTCCAGGCGTAATGTGCTATTATCGCTGAAATCAACGCTGGGGGTTGCGGCACAATACATGCCCAACCAAGTAATAATTCGACCATGGGGTTTGCCATGCTGGCGGGTGCGAACAGGTGAAGCCACGTAGACCACTCCTTCAATGAGTTCTGCTTTTTTGATGTCGGGGCGCGCGTTGTAGCGTCTTTCAAACTCGGCGCGTGTTAACTGATCGCCGCTGTTCAACGGCGGAAATGGATCCCCATGCCAAGCCGAGCGCTGAGTTTTAACGGGAATCCCATTCTCCGGCTGGTGCCCTGGCTGATTTATGCTGGTTGTTGGTTGGAGAGTCATGTGGCGCTCCTTTCTGCACCTATTTTGATCGTAGCGTATAACGCCATTTTACACCGATTTTGCTCGTTTCTCCAACAAAGGGCGTTGTGGGCGGGCGATGGCCGATCATAACTACGTTTTTTTAGCCTTCTTTCGCCAGCGCCATCAACCGTTCCGTAAAAGCTACGTGTTCCGGCGCAGCCAGCCCTTGTTGCAATACGACTAGTAGACCGGCCAGATCCGCAGCCCAAAAACGTGTTGGGTTAAACCATAAGCCTGGGAAAACTAGACTACGCAAAATTCCCTCTGCATCTGCTACAAGTTCGTGATATTCGCCTTCTTGCCACGTGTACCAGACAATCTGTTGTTCATAGGGTAACAATACCAAATATTCTTGGACACCACTGCGCCGATAGGCGTTCCGTTTGTCATGTAAATCATAGGCTGCGCTACTAGCTGCCACTTCTACAATGAGTTCCGGTGCGCCTTCTAGATAATC
>JBBRVA010000004.1:0-29020 GCA_038247295.1 Caldilineales bacterium
TGTCTTTGCGCCAGGGTCGTCAACAATTCGTAGGCCGCATAACCGGTTTGTTGTGGGGCTGTTGCGCCGAGTTGAGAGCGCTTTAGGGTGGCCTCTAACCAATCTTTGGCAAAGACAGGCATACCCAGTTGGCGACCGATCGCTTCGGCCAAGTTGGTTTTACCTGCGCCCGGCAAGCCAGAAAACACGATAAGTTTCATTGCTTATTTTTGAACAGCTTGCGACACTTGGGCTTGCGGACGCGGTCTAGATTTAGTTATGCTTGCTGTTCGTCGTCGCTTCTTTGCGGGCAACACAACCAATTTTCGCTGGCCTTCTATTTCTTGTTGTTGTAAATCTTGGTAGATTGCCCATAAATCGAAGTTGAATTGTTTTGCATGGCGATCACGAACCTGGCGCACTTCCTCAACAATCACATCTTCCCACATAAAATTACCTCCCTTGGACGAGAATCACCAAGCCGTTCACTGGTTTCATGAACCATGGACAGTCACCGGATAGTTGGGAAAGACAGGATCAACGCTCAATATTGGCAGCCCTTCGACCAGCGCCTGGGCAATGAGTAGACGATCAAAAGGGTCTTTATGATGAAAGGGTAATTGCTGCAACCCAAACACGTGCGTGGCTTCAACTGGCAGCAACATAAACCGGTTGGAACGCTCTTGCTCGCGCACAATCTCGGTTAAGGGACGAGTTAGATCGAGTTTACCGAGTTGGGCTTTGATTTGAATCTCCCATACGCTAGCAACACTTAATAGCAACGTGTGGGCAGGGTCTTCACATAACGTTAAAAGGCGCGGGGGCAACTTATCTGACTCGCTATCCCACCACACGAAGATTTGCGTATCGAGCAAAAATCTCATACATCCCCCAGCCAAAACTCGTCGGGCAGCGGTTCATTGAAGTCAGCCCGCATCCGCATGGCTCCTTTGTGTAAGTTAGCGACGCGGCGCGTTAGTTGGGACTGCACCGGCACTAGGCGGACCAACGGTATGTTACCTTCGGCAATCACAACCTCATTGCCTTGTAAAGCGAGCGCTAATAATTGCATGAGTTGCGTTTGTGCTTCTTTTACATCGACGGTTTTTGTGTTCATCGTTCATACTCCTTTGCCTGTACAGTCCACCAAACAAGATCAAAACTAGATTTTCGCAATCAGTGAACCTGATGAAACACCGGTTCACGCACGTCCTAGAGCACTTGCGGATGCTTGACGGTTACTTGCAGCAAACGCGTAGGCGACATGTTCATCCGTGTAGTACCGAATTTTTGCCACGCTGTTGCGCTTTCAATTTCTCTTGTAAAACAGAAGAAGATTGTTGCTGGAGGGAAACGACAAATGCTTCATCATCACGAATACTTTGCTCAATTTCGGTACGATGATCAAAGTAATACGCAAGTGCGGCATATACTTCAGCCAAACGTAACCCATACTCAGCCGCGATCTCGTCGGCGCTTTTTCCTATGTATTCATGCCAGATGACAACATTCTGGATCGTAATTCGATGCCCAGCAATTCTTGGTTTACCACCAGCAATGGCCGAGTTGATTTCGATATGGCGTGACCACTCAGGTAGACCCTCCAGTTCCAGCACTTCGGCTACATCGAGAAAGGGCGTAGCTTGCAGATCGTCTGTCGTTACAGCAATTTGTACATTTATATTCGGCGGTAATTCGATGGGTTGGATGGGTCGAAAAGTTTGTCCGTCAAAAACGGCATCAATTGTTAACACCACAGTGCGCCTCCTTGGGTTTATCCGCTTCGTGCGGCATAAATGTTTCTTTGCGCTTCATTTTACCACAATATTTTCAAGAAGTTGCGCTGCAGCTCCGGCTATGCACGCCGCACCAAGCGCACTTGATAGCGTAACAACACATCGCTGGCGATCAACATAAACAAAATAATGCCCTGGATCAACCGGGGCACACCGGCCGGCTGGATCTCGCGTCCGGCCAAGATCAGGCCGCCAAAGAGGATCGCAACGACGACGACGAGCACGGGGTTGAGTTTGGCCAGCCAGGCGATAATGATACCAGTGAAGCCGTAACCGGGCGAGATCGACGTTTGCAAGCGGTGGACCACGCCGGCGATCTCGGCCATGCCACCCAACCCAGCCAGCGCGCCAGAAGTCATCATGACAAGCACGGTGTTGCGCACAATGTTGATCCCGGCGTATTGCGCCGCGCGCGGGTTGTCGCCGATCAGCCGAATCTCATAGCCCCAGCGGCTGCGATAGAGGATAAACCAGACAACGGCAACGGCGACCAACGCAATCAGCAGACCGGCATGGGTCGTCAACCCGCGCAAGATCGGCATTTCCTTGGCATAATCACCCAGGCGCGGCAGCCAGGCGCTCTTGGGGAAGCTTTTGCTCATCTGGAAGCCGCCTTCGCTCCAGACGGCAAAGACAAAAAAGTTGACCAGCGCAATTGCGATATAATTCATCATCAAGGTGGTAATAATTTCGTTGACTTGCAACTTGGCCTTGAGCCAACCAGGGATCATGCCCCACAATGCACCAAAAACCATGCCGACAATGAGCATCAAGGTGAGCATCAACAAACGGGGCGTCGTTTCGGGTACGATACCCGAAAGCACGACCGCGCTGGCGCCCAGTGCGCCCATGTACAGTTGACCTTCGGCGCCAATGTTCCACAGCTTCATCCGGAAGGCGAGTGAGCAGGCTAGCCCGACAAAGATCAAAGGCGTGGCCATGACCAGGGTATCGGAAAAAACGCCTAGATCACCAAAGGCAGCCTTGCCAATGTGCGCATAGACCGCGATCGGGTTGCCACCCACAAACAAGAGCACCAGCGCCCCTAGCAACAACGCCACCAGAATCGCCCCCAACGAGACGACCGGACTAAGCCAGCCCGGTGTAGTAAGGCGGCGCTCAAATTTGATAGAAAAGGGGAAGCCGGAATTTTTAGTAGAAGCTATTGTCACATATCCTCCAAGAGAATAAGTAACAGCTAATAAGTAATCGCTAATTGTTAATTGTCGTCAACGCTGTCTCCAGCAATTACTTATTACTTATTACTTATTACTTATTACTTATTAACGTAACTGTTCAGGCTATAAATTACTACAGCGGATTTAGATAGGAACGGATGGTTGGCTATGTTGACAAAATCCGTTTCTATCTAAATCCGCTGTAGTAGGCTGAATAGTTACTTATTAACAATCACTTTTACTTTTTCCACCCGTCATCATCAACCCAATCTTTTCCAAATTATGATCGCTCACTTCGCCCACGATCTCGCCTTCGTACATGACGACAATGCGGTCGCTGAGGGCAAAAAGTTCTTCTAGCTCTTCGGATGCGAGCAAGATAGCGGCGCCCGCTGCGCGTTGCGCGAGCAGCAGCCGCTGGACGCCTTCGATCGCGCCCACATCTAGCCCGCGCGTCGGTTGCATGGCGATCAGCAGCTTGGGCTTGGCCGACAGTTCACGCGCTAGGATCGTGCGTTGTAAATTGCCACCGGAGAGCAGGCGCGCTTGCGTATCGACGCTGGGGGCGAGGATGGCGTATTCCTCTTTCAAATCTTCTGCCGTTTGACGCGCGATCGGGTAGCGCAACGACCAACCGCTAGCGAGGGGTGGCTGGCGGTAGCTCTTCATGATCACGTTGTCGGTGATCGTTAGATTGGGCGCCGAGCCGACGTGGGTACGGTCTTCTGGCACATGCGAGACACCCTTGCGGATCGTAGCCAAGGTAGATTGATTGGTCATTTCTTCTTCGTTGATCAAGATGCGCCCATCCGTACACGCGCGTAAGCCGGTGATCACTTCGGCCAGTTCGGTCTGCCCATTGCCCGCGACACCGGCCACACCGACAATCTCACCGGCGCGCACGGTCAGGGAGACATTTTTCAGCGCCGGTAAACCTTTATTGTTGTGGGCGCTAACTTTGTCCAAGCGCAAGACCGTTGCGCCCGGTGCTTGCGGCTGCTTGTGGAAGTCGAAGATCACCGAGCGGCCGACCATCAAGCGTGCTAATTCTGGGATCGAGGTGTTGGCGACGGGCAGACCGGCAGCGGTCACTTTACCCTGGCGCAAAACGGTAACCCGGTCGGCCACGTTCATCACTTCGTTGAGTTTATGGCTGATAAAAACAATCGATTTGCCTTGCGCCACCATCGCGCGCAGCGTTTTGATCAAGCCTTCGATCTCCTGCGGCGCAAGCACGGCGGTCGGCTCATCCATGATCAAGACCTGGACGCCGCGGTAGAGCATTTTCAAAATTTCGACGCGCTGCTGCTCACCGACGGAGAGTTGCCAGACTTTGGCCTGCGGCGTAATCTTAAGCCCAAACCGTTCGCCTAGCTCGACCATCCGTTTATCGTAATCGGCAAGGCGCAGGAAAAAGCGGGGCTCGTCTAGCCCGAGCAAAATATTCTCGGTGACAGTCTGCGATGGGATCAACATAAAGTGTTGGTGGATCATGCCGATGCCGCGGGCGATGGCGTCGCGCGGCGAAGCAAGATTGACCACCTGACCATCCACCACAATCTTACCGGCATCCGGCTTATAAAGCCCGGCCAACATACTCATCAATGTGCTTTTGCCAGCGCCGTTCTCGCCTAATAACGCATGCACTTCACCCTTGCGCAGCGTAAAATCCACGTGATCATTGGCCAACACGCCCGGGAAGCGTTTGACAATGCCCAGCATATCGACGGCATTTGAGGTTTCGGTCATTTTCGTTCAATCCAAAGTGATTGGGGATTAGTAATTGGTAATTGGTAATTAGACGCACCGCCGACTAATTACCAATTACCACTCACTAATTCAAGCTCGGCAGTTCCGCCGTAATCCCATCTGCCCACCAATACATACAGGTTTCGCAGGGGGTGCCGAATTCCTTAAAGCCGTCGAGGTCCACTTGTTCAAGCGAGACGCCGTCGGCGAGGATTTCAGTGCCTTTGTTGTCCACGATCGGGCCTTTAAAGACATCAAAGCGAGTAAAATCACCAGCCAGCGCCGCGGCCAGAGTATCCTGGACCAACTTTATATCTTCGGCTGGTAAATCCTGCATGCCGGGTGTCATCTCTTGGCCTTCCATCAAGCCGTAGAGACCCATTGCGCCGGCGTCAGCATCAAAATAGTCCAGGCCTGGCACGTAGGTGCCAGCAATGGTCTGCTCGGCAATGCCAGCATAGATGGGACCCCAGTTCCAATAGGGGGCAGTCAGACAGCGCTCTACTTTACAGGCGCCGACCCAGTCGTAGTTGACGCCCCACTTACCTTTTTCCTGCGCCACATCGCCGGCGGCCGGGGTGTCCGCACCGGTGAAGACGACCTGTACCCCCGCATCAAAGAGCGAGGCGGCGGCTTCTTTTTCGATCACCGGATCGTGCCAGGTGTTGAGCCAGCGCACATCAAGCGTGCATTCGGGGCAGGTTTTCTTCATGCCCAGGGCGACGGCGTTGGTCAGGCGCAACTCTTCCGGAATCGGGAAGGTGGCCATCATGCCCAGTTTCGGGTTGCCATCGACCTTGGCACGGCTGCCGGCGAGCATGCCACCGATATACTTCATCACTTCCATCGCGCCAAAGAGATTGCCAAAGTTTTCGCCGTTGGACTTGAAGCCGCTGATGTGGATAAACATTGTATCGGGAAACTCGCCAGCCACAATCTCCATCGGATCCATGTAGCCAAACGAGGTACCGATGATCAGGTTAAAGCCTTTGCGCGCCAGGCTGCGGAAAACTTGCTCGGATGTCGCGCCTTCGGGCACCAGCTCGATGTAAGAAGTGTGAACATTCTCCACGTTGGCTTCGATATGCTGCAAGCCCTCATAATGCGCTTGGCTCCAACCGCCATCATCGTGCGGGCCAATCAACACCATGCCCACGTTGAACTTGCCCTCTTCAATTTCGGGAATCTGCATCGCGCCGGCATCCGCTGTGGGCGCTTCGGCAGCAGGGGCTTCAGCAGCAGGGGCCTCGGCGGCGTCACCTGCGGGTGCGGTAGGTGGCGGGGCGCAGGCGGTGATCAACAAGGCGAGGATCACCAACAAGCTGACGGCGGACAACAATCTGTTACGTTTCATGCTCAAATTTCTCCTGTACAAAAATGGATAAAAACGATTTACGATTTACGATTTTTGATTTACGAAGCTACCTTGTAGACCAGTAGCTTCGTAAATCAAAAATCAAAAATTACACCTGAGCAAAGGTATCCATCATCAAATAGGGATCGCTCATCGGGTACAAAATCGGGCAGGTGCAGCCGCGGTCGATATATTCTTGCACCTTGGCGCGCACTTCCTCTGGCGTACCGGTAGCCGAGATCTTGAGGACGAACTCGTCCGGCACATATTGCATGGCCTCATGCACTTGCTCTTTGGTCGCCGGCCAGCCAAGCACCGATTGCACCTTCTTGACGACCGACTCACTGACGCCCGATGCTTTGGCGATGTGCGGCTGTTGCGCCAAGTATTGGGTCAACAAGACCTTGGCCGCCTCAATCGCCTTCTTACGGTCGTGATCAACCGAACAGACGACTAATTGCGGGCGATCAATATCTTCGATTCGGCGCCCCGACTTCTTGGCGCCCTTGTCCAGCAACTCCATCGCCCGATCATTGTATTCGGGTGGCACGCAGTAGTTGAGCACGCAGCCATCAGCAATTTCGCCGGTCAACTCCATCATCATATCACCCGTCGCGCCGATCATAATCGGGATGTTGCGTGGCTCGCGGCGACCATGCACGACATCCAGTTCAATCCCGGTGACATGGTGAAATTCACCATGGAAGGTGACATTTTCCATCCGCAACAAACGGCGCAACACTTCGATCGTTTCGCGCATCGCCAGCAGTGGTTTGCGCCGTTCGATGCCGACGTTCTTAGCCAACGGATCCCACCAAGCGCCAATGCCGCAGATCATGCGGTTGGGGGCCAGGTCGTCCAGCGTGAGCCAGGTGGCGGCCAGCAAACCGATGTTGCGCGTCCAGTTGTTGATCACACCCGAGCCGATCTTGATGCGGCTGGTGCTGGCGGCAAAGGCCGCCATTGGCACAATTGCATCGCGCACCAGCCGGCTTTCCGCCTGCCAGACCGCCTCAAAGCCCTTGGCCTCGGCATATTGCGCATATTTGATGCCATCCTGTAAGGAGTGGGCATCTTGTAGATAGAGAGCAACGCGTTCGTTTGGCACAGCAGGCTCCTTTTTGATTTACGATTTACGATTTTTGATTTACGAAGCTATTTCGCCGACACGATCACTCGTAAATCGTAAATCAAAAATCGTAGATCTAATTGATTCCCGTAATCTTAATCCCCGACGACTTCACTTTGTAGCGAATATTCAAGCCAATCAAGACCGATGTCAGCCCTTCGGCGACGACGGCGTTGGCGAGGGGACCGGCGTCCCAAGCCTGCATGCCCGCGTCGGCGGCGAGTTGGATCACGGCGGCCTTGGCCGCTTTATCGTCGCCGCAGACCAAGACATCGCAATCGATGGCGTGGTCAGGATCTTTCAGATGTTCAGACGAGATATTCTGGAAGGCCGTTACTACCTTCACTCCTTCACCTAGCAGATTCTGTGCTTCCTGGCTGGCAGAGCCGGCGGCGGGCATCTGAACCCGCGACACTTTGGGGGGGACCAGCGGTACGGTCACGTCCACAAAAATTTTGCCTTGCACGGCGTTGCGTACACTCTCAATGGTCGGCGTATGCGCGGCATAGGGCACGGTTAAGACGACCAGTTCGGCAGCCGTAGCCGCCGCCAGATTATCCATGCCTTGGACCGTATCGATGCCCAGCTTTTCGTTCAGTTCCGCGGCCGCCGTCTGCGCTTTTTCCGCCGTGCGCGAACCGATAATAATTTGATGGCCGGCCTTGGCCCAACGCAGCCCTAGCCCAGAACCTTCATGGCCGGTACCGCCAAGAATTGCGATTGTAGTCAATGTTTTCTCCTTGATTGGTAGTTGGTAAGTAGTAAATGGTAATTGGTAAATAGTAAGTGCTACACGAGCAATTACCAATTACCATTTACTACTTACCAACTACGCATTAAACCGTTCCCACACCTTAGCCGCCAACGCTCGGCTTTTCGCTGTGATCTCGGCTTCGTCCAAAAATAACAATGCTCGATCTTTCATCAACACGCGGCCGCTCGCAATTGTCGTTGTGACCAGCGACGGCTCAAAACCGAACAAAATATGCCAGGGCAGATTGCCGGCGCTTAAGGGGGTGGTTGGATGATAATCGACAAAAATAATGTCGGCCAATGCGCCGGGCTCCAATACCCCAATTGGCGCTTGCGGAAAGAAACGATTCGCCAGCGCAGCATTGTTGGTGATGGCCATTTCGGTAATTGTATAACCACCGGCTCGGCGCGGATCACGGTGCGCCGCCTTGTGATAGAGATAGGCCGCCTTCCATTCTTCCCACATCGCGTTAGAAAAACCATCGTTGCCCAGGCAGACTTTGATGCCCAGCCGCAGCAGACCTTCCACATCCGCCGCGCCGACGGCGTTGTTCATGTTCGAACGCGGCTGGTGCGTCACCCAAGTGCCCGTCTCCTTGAGCAGGGCGGCTTCACGCGCATCGATATGGACGCAATGGGCGGCGATGCTCGCTTCGCCCAAAATGCCAAACTGGTGCAGTCGATCAACGACGCGCAGGCCGTAGCGGTTGAGGCTGTGATATTCATCCGCCTCATGTTCGGCAATATGGACATGGAAACCACCTGCCCACGCATCACGACAGGCCGTCAGCACCGCATCGGAAAGGGTGAGCGCAGCGTGCAGACCAAAGGTAGCGGCGAGTTGCGGATGAGGATTTTGCTGCAAGCGTTTGATAAAACGCATGTTTTCGGCAATTCCAGCCGTGGCTTTGGCCTCACCATCACGATCCGTCACTTCGTAGCAGAGCGCGGCACGCAGGCCAGACTGCTTGACGGCATCGGCGATCACGTCAAGCGAACCGTCAATCGCGTTGGGCGAGGCGTGGTGATCAATCAATGTGGTCGTGCCATGTTTCACAGCATCGACCAGACAGACCAGCGCCGAAGCCCGAACATCGTCCAGCGTCAGCGCTTTGTCCAGCTTCCACCAGAGACGCTCCAAAATTTCGGGAAAGTCTTTGGCTGGGTCACCGGGGATCGCCATGCCGCGCGCAAACGCGCCGTAGAAGTGAGTATGCGCGCAGATATTGCCCGGCATCACATATTGACCGCGCGCGTCCAGCGTTTCAGCGGCGGGATATTTGGCGCGCAGTTCAGCGGCTGGGCCGAGATCGGCAATGCGATCTCCTTCTAGCTTGAGGGCATGGTCGGGTAAGATTTGATTGTTTTCACCCCAAGTGATCAGGGTTGCGTTGGTGATGAGCATAGTAGGTAATTGGTAATTGGGTGATTGGTGATTGATCGTAATCGGCGTAACTTATAATCTGTTAGGACTTACGCAGTGACTCCTGGGAACGCCGGCATCCTGCCGGCTGCCGCCAGGGATGGCGGCGCTCCCGGTGCGTAAGTCCTATCTGCATCATCCTATCACCCCTGCCATCATCAGGCCAAGTTCCTCGGCGGTGGCGGTGCGCCCATCGACGATGCCAACGATGCGCCCTTCATACATCACAGCGATACGGTCGGACAAGGCGCGCACTTCGTCCAAATCTTCCGAGATGAGCAAAATGGCCGTGCCAGCCGCGCGTTGCGCCAACAATTGTTGGTGAATATATTCGCTGGCGCCGATATCAACGCCACGCGTCGGTTGCGCTGCGATCAAGACGCCCGGTTTGCGCGCCAGCTCGCGCGCAAGAATCAGCTTTTGGATGTTGCCGCCGGAAAGATTCTTGAGCGGCGTTTCCAGCGTGGGCGTCTTGACGCGGAAGTTTTCCACTAGTTTAGCCGATTCGGCGGCAATCGCTTTGAAATTAAGAAATGTGCGGCGTGAATAAGGTGCACGATTATGATCCTGTAAAATTACATTTTCCGCGACCGAGAATTCTTTGATCGCACCTTCGCGCATCCGTTCTTCGGGTATACTGGCCTGGCCAGCGGCGATGCGCGTCGTGGGCGGTGTGTTCGTAACTTCCTGACCATTCAACAGGATTTTGCCTTGCCGCACAGGCCGTAAACCAGTGAGTGCCTCGGCCAATTCGCGCTGGCCATTGCCAGAAACACCGGCCAAGCCGACAATCTCCCCCGCCTGCACAGCTAGCGCTACACCGCGCAAAGCATCTGCGCCGCGGTCACCTTTGGCCCATAGATCGTGGATCTGCAAGCGCGCCGGCATCGCCGCCGGGTTGATCTGCGCCAAAGGTCGATCATACTGCAAAATCACTTCGCGACCGACCATTTCCCGTGCTAATTCAGTTTTTGTCAGGCCGGCGGTTGGGCTGCTGGCCACAACGCGGCCATTGCGCATCACCGTTACCCGCTCGCTGATCGCCAACACCTCGTGCAATTTGTGCGAAATAAAGATCAAAGCGTGGCCATCCGCTGCCATCTGCCGCAAAGTAACAAAAAAGTCATCAACTTCCTGTGGTGTGAGCACCGCAGTTGGCTCATCCAAAATTAGCAAGGCCGCGCCGCGGTAGAGAGCTTTAACAATCTCGACGCGCTGCTGTTCGCCCACTGCCAACTGCCAAACATAGGCGTGCGGATCAACCTTGAGGCCATAACGGGCGGCCAATGCTTTGATGCGCAAAGTTACCTTGTCCAAATCCAGCCGGGGCTCACGGCTGGAATGCAAACCCAACGCCACATTCTCGGCTACGGTGAGGGTAGGGACAAGCATAAAGTGCTGGTGGATCATGCCAATGCCGTGGCGAATGGCGTCGGCAGGCGAACGCAATTGGACAGGTTGGTCATCCAGAAGAATCTGGCCGCCATCTGGTTGGTAAAGGCCGTAGAGAATCTTCATCAAGGTGCTTTTACCCGCACCATTTTCGCCCAGCAGCGCGTGGATTTCGCCGGCCTTGACGTCAAAATTGACCGCGTCGTTTGCTAACACGCCCGGAAAACGTTTTGTAATTTCTCGCATCGCAATCGATTCGAGGCGAGGCAAGCCAGAAGGGAGCAGGTTGGTGGTAGTCATAAGTTAGTCGATATGCAGATGTAATTGGTAAATAGTGATTGGTAATTGGGTAATTGGGTAATCCATGTTCGCCGCTTACCACTTACCAATCACTAATTACCAATTATGTCCAAAAACTAGCATGCACCACACTTGCCTCGTCCTCGATCAGCGGCCCGACCACAGCCACGGGTCGGGCGCAGCGGGCAAAGAGTTCGCGACAGGGCAGACGCATCGTTTCATTATCGGGATGGCTGCCAGCGTTGGTCAAGGCGTAGAGGCTCTCTTCGCTGAGGGCAAAGACGACGCGCCCAACGCCACCCCAATGGATCGCCCCCGAACACATCGCGCACGGCTCGGTGCTGGCATACATGGTACATTTGACCAACGTCGCGCGGTCAAAATGCTGCGACGCTTTGCGCATCAGATTGGTTTCGGCGTGCCCCGTGCAATCGCGCTCGGTGTTGACCGTATTTTCCGCTTCGAGCAACACGTTATTATTTTCATCGACCAGCAACGCGCCAAAGGGATGGTTGCCCTTTTCACGCGCTCGCTGGGCGATGGTAAGTGCAGTTCGGAGATGTTGAATGTGAGTTTCGTTCATAATAGAAATTGAGAGAGAAAGATGAATGGTAAGTAGTGATTGGTAATTGGTAATTCGTCTTGTGCGCTCATCATCGAGCAGACCCGTTAATTACCAATCACCAATTACTTTTCTTACCGCGACTCGGCGACGATCGTGATCGAGCCGTCGATCAAGCCGGCTTCGGCGGCCTGGGCAGCTTCGACGGCCTCTGGCGGCAACGTGTCACTGTAGATGGTACGAATGCCACCGTTGGCATAGGTCAACTGGAGTACTTCGCCACCCAGCGTGCCAGCCTGGTGCTTTTGGATGATCTCGATCAGCGTTTTCTTCCAGTCATAGATAGCGGTAGCAGCGACAATTTCCGGTGCGACTGGGCTTTGATCCGCCTGTACACCAATCCAGGGTACGCCTTTTTCTTGCGCAACACCAATCGCGCCGACCAAAGTGTCGGCCAGGCCATTTTTGCTACCAAAGGCGCCGTTGAACATGGCATAGTAAGCGTCCATTGGATTGGTATCCAAGAGCACCAAAATCACCGCGCCCACAGCCAACGCCGCCACGACCGCTACCACGGGCAGCAAGACCTCGATCCATCGGCTTAGTAGATTTTGGAGTTGCCGCATAGTAACTTCCGTCATTGGTAAATGGTAATTGGTAAATGGTAATTGGTTAGTCCACTTGTTGCAACCAGATTAGCTCCGCTTCGTTGATTACAATTACCACTTACTATTTACCACTTGCCAATTGTGCCTTCAGCCATTTCTTGTCCGCCGGCAGATTGTAACAACGCACCCCCGTTGCTTTATAGATCGCGTTGATCACAGCGGGTGTGGTCGGAATCGAGGCTAATTCACCGACCCCTTTTGCGCCATAGGGGCCGTCTTTGGTCTCTTCTTCGACAAAGAAGGAGATCACTTCCGGCGTCTGGTCGATGGTGGGCAAGTTCACCTTTTTGAGCGTGTCGGTTACCACATAGCCATCTTTCATGACGAAATTCTCTTGGATCGCCATGCCCAGCCCCATCGAGATACTGCCTTCGACCTGACCTTGCAACGCCAACGGGTTCATGACGCGGCCCACATCGCTGGCGGCGATCACTTTGAGCACCTTGGTTTCGCCAGTCTTGACATCGACCTCGACCAGCGCGGCCTGGGCGCCAAAGCCGAAGGCAAAGTGATGATATTTCGGCGCCATCGGCGCGACGTATTGATAGCTCATTTTCGGCAAGCGACCTTCGCGGCGGGCGGCCTTGACCAAATCGGCCAGTGCGATGCTGTGGCCATTGCTGCGCACCTGGCCGTCGGCAAAGACAAGCGTTGTCGGGTCAACATCCAAGATCTCGGCGGCGGTCTGGCTGAGCAGCTTGCGCACTTCGATGCTGGCATGGCGTGCCGCATTGCCGGTTACATAGGTCTGGCGCGAGGCAGTCGTAGCCGCGCAGTCGAGCGTCAAGTCGGTATCGGCGACCAAGACGTCAATCTTCTCGTAGGGCACGCCCAACTCTTCGCTGACAATCTGCCCCAACACGCCCACTAGCCCCTGGCCGATCTCCGCGGCGCCGGCGCGCACACTGGCGCGACCGTTGGCAAAGACCTCGACCTCAGCGCCGGCTGCATCATAAGCACCGCTGCCAAATCCAGTGTTTTTGTAGGCGCAGGCAACACCCCAGGCCCGACGTTTGTCGCCTTCCACCGCCACAAACGGGTGATTGGCCATCTCGGCGGCGACCAGTTCCAATGCTTGGGGCAAGCCGCAGCTTTCGGTCAGTTCATGCCCAGCCAGCGTCTTCTTGCCCACGGCGAGAATATTTTTACGCCGAAAATCTACGGAGTCCATGCCCAACGCTTCAGCCAGCACATCCATCTGGCTCTCCATCGCAAAGGTGCTTTGCGTGACACCAAAGCCGCGGAAGGCGCCGCACGGGGTATTATTGGTATACATGGCATAGGTTTTGACGCGCACATTGGGCACCGAATTTGGGCCAGCCGCGTGCGTCGTGGCGCGCAACATCACATGGTTGCTCAGGCTGGCATAGGCACCACCGTCGCCATAAATTTCGACATCGTGCGCCATCAGCGTGCCATCTTGTTTGACGCCGGTCTTCATTTTAATAATCGTGGCGTGGCGTTTGGGATGAAAGAGCAGCGACTCTTTGCGGCTGAGCACCATCTTGACCGGGCGCTTGGTCGCCTGCGCCAACAGGGCGACGTGAATCTGCACCGAGACATCTTCCTTGCCGCCAAACGCACCACCGATCAGGCAGTTGATGATGCGAATCTGCTCTTCGGGCAGCCCCAGCGTCGCCGCCACCTGGGCGCGGTCACCAAAGGGAATTTGCCCGCCGCAGTAAACAGTAAAGCGGCCCTTGGCATCGGGCACCGCCAGCCCCGCCTCGGGCTCGATAAAGCCATGCTCGACAAATTGGGTGCTATATTCGCGCTCGATCACCACGTCAGATTGGGCAAAACCAGCTTCAAGATCGCCATTTTCCAGTTCGTAAGTAGCTTTGAAATTACCGGTGGGATGATGGAGGTGCAGAATTGGCGCACCCGGTTGGGCGGCTTCTTTGGGTCCCGTTACAACAGGCAACGGCTCGTACTCGACGGCGATCAGCTTCAACGCGGCTTCGGCAATCGCTTCGCTCTCCGCCGCCACCAGCGCAATCGCATCGCCGACATAGCGCACCTTATCATAACAGAGCACTGGCCAATCGACCTCGTGGACACCACAATCCTTGCGGCCCGGAATATCAGCGGCCGTCAAGACGGCAACGACGCCGGGCAGGGCTTTGGCCTGGCTCACGTCTACTTTTTTCAGCAGCGCATGCGGATACTTACTGCGCAACGCTTTGGCATGCAACATGCCCTCGACATATAGATCGTCGGCATAAATACCTTTACCTGTCACCTTGTCGACTGCATCTGGGCGTGGGAAGGGCCGGCTGATCGCTTTGAGCGGCAACTTCACAGCGGGTAACGGGGGCACAGGCTGGCCAGCGGCCTGCTGAATCGCCCGGATGATGGCGTTGTGGCCAGTGCAGCGGCAGATGTTAAATTGGTGACCGTCGTAGATTTCTTCCAGCGTGGGATTGGGCGTCTGGTCGAGCAGCGCTTTGGTCGCCATAATAAAGCCGGGTGTGCAAAAACCACACTGGGTTGCGCCTTGATCAATGTAGGCTTGCTGAATCGGATCCAGCGTACCGTCCGCCCCGGCTAATGCCTCAACCGTGGTAATCGTTGCACCATCGGCGCGCTTCATGGGCACCAAACAGGCGCGCTCGGCCTTGCCATCTTTGATCACCATACAACTGCCGCAGTGGCCGGTGGCGCAACCATCTTTGACACTGGTAAAACGCAGTTGGTCGCGCAATACATCCATCAAGTTGGCTTTGGCAGACGCCACGACCTGATACGGCTGACCATTAACGGTAAGGGAAAAGTTTTGTTGATCGGACATAGTGGCACCTTATAGGTTTTCAAACGGAGTGTTCGCAGCTAGCTGGTTCGACACTAGGATTTACAGTAATACGATTACCACTGGCTTAGGAATGCAAGCGTGTCTGCCATTTCTTGCGCAGAACGCTCGCCAATGAGTTTAAGTAGGCGACGCATTTGTTCGCCAATGCTATATTTTTGTTGTTGCGCCAGAATAATGCCAGCGTGATGGTTGGTTGCCGCTAGACATTGGGTGTGGAGAAGTTGATAATCACGCACATTAAAGGAGTAGAGGGAACGCTCCTGTTGGGTTGCTACTGCGAGATGGTCACTATCAGCGCGCCTGATCATGCCAATATCAAATGCAGTGACCACGTCAACACCACGGATACGGAGGGCATGAGCCAAGTCTTTATCCATCGTATCCTCATCCAGGTAGAGGCGAATTTTCATTAGGCCATCTGTCTCTCGCGTAGATGCGCCTGTTCAACTCGGTCAGCCTCGGTCTGATCAAGAGCAAGTTCAGCTTCGATTTGGTCGCGGTTAGCATGGTAATAAGCCAGCGCAGCATAGACCTGTGCCTCATTGATGTGCCCATACCGTCGCGCAATTTCTTCCGGCGTATGACCCAGTTTATACCAAATAGCAATCCGATGAACAGTAAGGCCAGTGCCAGCAATACAAGGTCGGCCGCGCCGTATACCAGGTTCACTGACGACTAATGAGCCAATGTCGATGGTCATGACATTTATTCCTCTATAACCAAGTGCGCTACTTGTTTATATTATAGCGCAAAATTGTGCGATAGCATTGTTCAAATGCCACAATGTTGTTGTTGATCTTGTATGACAAAACGTCGGTTAACAATTCTGATCAACTTCCACAATCGCTTCTGCCAACGCCTGTACGCCGCGGGCTAGATCTTCCAACTCGGTGTATTCCTCTGGCGCATGGCTACGGCCATCGATACTGGGTACAAAAATCATGGCCGCCGGCGCCACCAAGGCCAGATAATTCGTATCATGGCCAGCGCCACTGGGGATCGCCAGTGTAGCAGGCTCGTGGCGGCGACAGACATCAAGCACAAGTGCGTGCAGCCAGGCCGGTGGGATCACCGCGTCCATGCGCGTTTCGTTGAAGGTTTGCAGAGTCACCCCGCGGCTTGCACATGCGGCATCGGCCACCGTTCTAAATTCTGCCCACATGCCATCGACTTCGGCCATATCCAGGCTACGCATTTCCGCCATGATCGTGACTTGCCCCGCGATCACGTTGCCCTGGTTGGGTGTAACCTCCACCTTGCCCACCGTGCCCACCATGCCGGGATGCGCCCGCGCGATGTCCTCAATCGCACAGATCATACGGGCCGCGGCGGCGAGCGCGTCCTTGCGCAGATCCATGGGCGTTGCACCGGCGTGGTTGGCCTTGCCCTTTAGTTCAAAGAGGGCGCGCCGAATACCGACGATGCCACTCACCGCGGCCAGTTTGACGCCGCGCGCTTCGAGCACCGGCCCTTGTTCAATGTGTAATTCCAACGAAGCCGCGATCGCGCCGGGCTTAACCACGGGTTGGCCCAATCGATCCGGTTGGCCGCCCATGTCGATAATCGCCTGACGCAGGGTTACGCCATTGACGGAACGTTCCAGCCACGCTGGCTTAAAGTGATCGGTACACATCGCCAAACTGCCCATACAGGCAACCGCATAGTCGGTCGCTTCTTCGGAAAGATAATCTGCCACAACCAGGGGATGGCGCAATTGAATACCCGCTTCGCGGATCGCACGCGCCGCTTCGAGCGCGCCCAGTGTGCCGAGGGCGCCATCAAAGCGGCCGCCCCCCATTACCGTATCTGTGTGCGAACCGGCATGGATCGGTAAAAGATCTGCGCGGCCTTCGCGCCGACCGAAGAGATTGCCAACCGCGTCCAGCCGAGTAACCAGCCCCTCGGCTTCCATCTGTGCGCGCAGCCATTGACGGCCTTGTTGATAGGCAACGGAAGGAAAGCGGCGTGTCCAGCCCGGCGTATTCGGTTCGGTGTGTTCGGCTAGCGCCATGAGATCAGCCCAGAGCCGCTGTGCGTCGATATATAGTTGCGCCATAGGAGAAAGAAATTTTCTAAATATAAAAGTGGACTACCTACAATCTTAGTTGGATGTAGATAGATAGAACCAAAATGCTTGAGGCGTCAAAATCGCAATATCCCGAAACGGATGTAAAATCAGTAAGTCTTTGTCTCCTGTAATAATACGCTTGGCATTCCCATTCACTGCCAACTCCAAAAATTTATCATCTTTCGGATCTCGACAAGCAGTGATACTCACAGTCACTTGTACCAGCGTCGCCACGGCAATCAAGTTGGCCAGAAATTGCAAGCGGCGGGTTGCGGACACGTAGCGGTCAAACTTCGGACGCAGCAAAACCTCACTTAGCTCAGTTTGGACGGCGGAGGACAGTAAAATCTCACCTTACAGAAGAGCGGTTTCAAACGCCTGACGAGCGGGTGATGTGTCCAACAACGCCGCACTTACAATTATGTTGCTGTCTAGGACAAAGCGGCGCTTACTCATCGGCGAGCAAGCTTGCAAGGATTTCTGGTGTTAATCCCTTTGCTTGCGCTTCACGGCTCATGGTGTCCATAACGGCCAGCAATGATTGCGGAGAGTATTTGACAAATTCTTGTACGACCAGATTGATCAGTCGCCGCAAGCTTTCCTGTTGCTCAACTGAAACATGGCGATAGATTTCCGCTGCTTGTCCCTCTAGCGGGATATTAATTGTCGGTACGTTCATGATTCGACCTTCCACGATTACAGATGACCCGCCACCAGATCGCATTGTATCATCAACGCCTGTCGTAGCGTAAAACATCTCTCATGGTGACTTAACGGCTCGATCGTATAGAACGTTTGAGATAGTACTGATTAACATTAAGACGACCATT
The DNA here is from genome assembly GCA_038247295.1 of Caldilineales bacterium. Lineage (GTDB taxonomy): Bacteria > Chloroflexota > Anaerolineae > Caldilineales > Caldilineaceae > JAPLGZ01. The sequence continues at coordinate 17,994 of JBBRVA010000004.1, forward strand.
CCCTGTACAAATTACACTGACAATTTCCCAGCCTTCTTGACCTAACTGATTTAGCAAACTGTTGTGTAATCTAAGCAGCCAACTTTTCGCGTACCAGCTCTTGCACCAGTTGCGGATTCGCCTTGCCGCCGGTCGCTTTCATCACCTGGCCGACAAAGAAGCCGAGGAGGCCAGTCTTGCCGGCGCGGTATTGGGTCGCTTTGTCGGGATTGGCAGCAATCACCTTTTCGATGGCTGGGACGACGGCGCCAGGATCAGTTAGCTGTTGCAGCCCTTTGCGCTCGACAATCGCCTTCGGCTCGCCACCGTTCTGCAACATTTCGGCAAAGACTTCCTTAGCAATCGTCGTAGAAATGGTGTTGTCATCGATCAGCGCCGCCAATGCGCCCAGTTGTGCGCCGTCAAAGGACAGGTCGGCAATTGATTTTTCTTTTAGCTGGCGCAGCACTTCATTCATCACCCAATTGGCAACCAACTTGGGGTTATTGTGGACGGCCAGGGCAGCCTCAAAGAAGTGGGCAACTGCCAAATCGCCGGTCAGCAGATCTGCCTCATCCGCGCTGATCCCCAACGTGGTAACATACCGATCTAGCCGTGCGGCGAGCTCGGCGTTATTAGCACGCGCCAGATCGCGCGTTTCGCTGCGCGCCCGCGTCGCATCAGCGGCAGGTTTAGCCTCGACCTTGCCATTGGCAAGCGCTTGGGCTTTGGCTGGTTTGGCGATTGAGGCCTCGGGTTGGATCGTTTTGGCCCAGGAGTCGCGCAGTTCGATAATGCGGTTGAAGACGAGCGCACCCGGTTTTGAATCAACGATGTCGTTGACAAAGTAGCCTTGACGCTCAAACTGATAACGCACACCAGGCGGCGCGGCGGCAACACTTGGCTCGACCAGCGCACCGGGCAAAATCTCGACCGAATTTGGATTCAGGAAGGTCTTGAAATCGCCGTCAGCGCTCTCGGCTTCGGGGTCCGGCACGGTAAAAAGCTGATCGTAGAGGCGTACTTGCGCTGGCACGGCATGAAGAGCCGAGACCCACTGAATGGTGCCTTTCACCTTGCGGCCATCGGCAGTCGACCCGCCCTGCGAGGCTAGATCCACGCTACAGCGCAGCTCGACAACCTCACCAGCGCCATCTTTGATCACTTCATCACACTTGATCACGTAGGCATAGCGCAGCCGCACTTCGCGTCCCGGCGCCAAACGGAAGAAATCCTTGGGCGGTTGCTCCATAAAGTCGTCGCGCTCAATGTAGAGAACGCGTGAAAAAGGTACTGGCCGTGAGCCTTCTTTTGGCACATCGTGCGGATAGGAGGGGGCGTCGAATGTTTCTTCCTGGTCGGCGGGATAATTGGTGAGCACGATTTTCAACGGCCGCAAGACGGCCATGACGCGCGGTGCTTCCAGATTGAGATTATCGCGAATACAGTGTTCCAACAAGCCGATCTCGACGCGGCTGTTGCTTTTTGCGACCCCAATCCGCTCACAAAAGTCACGGATCGCGGCGGGCGTTACCCCGCGCCGGCGCAGACCGGCAATCGTAAGCAAACGTGGATCATCCCAGCCGTTTACATAGCCACCCTCGACTAAGGCCAGCAGCTTGCGCTTGCTCATCACGGCATAGTCAAGATTGAGCCGCGCAAATTCATATTGCTGAGGGCGCGCATAGCCGAGTGATGGAATGTTGCAATTCTCGACGACCCAATCGTAAATGTCACGATTGTTCTCAAACTCCAACGTACAGATCGAGTGGGTAATGCCTTCGATTACGTCGGAAAGTGGGTGCGCATAATCATACATTGGGTAGATGGCCCACGTGCTGCCGGTGCGATAGTGGTGGGCATGGCGCCGGATGCGATAGAGCAGCGGGTCGCGCAGTTTGATGTTGGCCGCCGCCATATCGATTTTGGCGCGCAGGACATGCGCGCCATCAGGGAATTCCCCTGCCCGCATACATTCTAAGAGTTCAAGATTCTCTTCGATCGAGCGCTCGCGGTAGGGGCTAGGCTGGCCTGGCTCGCTGATCGTGCCGCGATAGGTCCGGATCTCCTCTTCGTTCAGGCTGTCCACATACGCTTTACCATCTTTGATCAGTTGCACAGCGTTGGCGTAGAACTGTTCATAATAATCCGAGGCAAAATAGAGATGTTCGCCCCAATCAAAACCCAACCATTGGATATCTTGCTGGATCGAGTTGACATATTTAATATCTTCGGTGGTGGGATTGGTGTCATCAAAGCGCAAATGGCAGCGTCCACCATTCTCTAGTGCCAACCCAAAGTTGAGGCAGATCGACTTAGCATGGCCAATATGTAGATAGCCATTCGGCTCGGGTGGGAAGCGCGTGACAACTTGGCCGTTATACTTGCCCGTCCGGTTGTCCTCGGCCACGATGGCGCGGATAAAATCGAGTGGTTCGCCGTTGCCATTCACTGTTTTTGCTTTAGCCGCACGGTTTGGATCGACATTCTGTGTGCTCACTACTTACCTCAACTCCTGTTTTTGTTTTAATTGCTCAACAAATGCAGCATGTGCTGGCGAGGCCAATCCTTGCTGCAACACAGCCAACATGGTGGCAACATCACCAGACCATAATGCGTCCACTTGTAACCACAGGCCTGGAAAAACTTCGCTGCGGATAATATTGTGCGCATCAGGATCAAGTAACTCGTAGACGCCTTCACGCAGAACAAACCAGCTCACCTTCTTTTCGTACACTTGTAACACTATATATTCCGGCACACCATTGCGGGCATAGACGCGCCGTTTATCGTGCAGATCATAATCATAACTTGCACTGCTAGCCGCCACCTCCACAATCAACTCTGGCGTGCCTTCCAGATAATCCTCACTGGTCACGCGTGATTGTCCGCCCAGTGCTGGCTCCAAACGCAACAAAGCATCCGGTTGTGGCTCATTTTCAAAATCCATGAATACAGTCGCATTGTCCCCGCCCTTAACACCTGGCGTAGCTGCTTGATAGACACCCAGCCACACAATTATATTAAAATGTGGGTCAGCATGTTGTCGATAACGAATGGGCGAGGCCACGTAAACGACTCCTTCAATGAGTTCGGCTTTTTTAATTTCGGGATGGGCCAGATAACGCCGGTGAAACTCGGCGCGCGACAATCGATCACCCGCATAGAGGGGGGGTGGGCCAACTTTTGTCTCCTCATCAGTAGCACGTGCTTGGTTCACTTGGGCAAAGGTTGCGACAGCCATTGCATCTCCTTGATCCATAAAAAATCGCTACACCCATTTTACCACACCTACGCCGGCAGCGGATAAGGTACGCCCAACCGTTCCGCCAAATCATTGAAGTCGGCTTCGATCACGTCGAAGGCAGCGTCGAGTTCGGGTTCGGAGATGCGATCGGGGCCATGTTCCAAAAAGCGCGGGATGAAGGCAGTGTGCATGCCGACAGCCTGCGCGGCGCGCAGATCGGCGGGATGCGCGGCGACCATCATGATCTGTTGCGGTTGCAAGTCCAGGTAACGGGCAGCTATCTGATAGGTTTCCGGGTCGGGCTTATAATGTTGCACCAACTCCGCGGAAAGAATACAGTCCCAAGGCAAGCCGGCCCGTTTGGCGAGGTTGACCAGCAGTGCCATATTGCCATTCGAAAGCGTCGCCAAAACGTAGTGCGTGCGCAAACGCGTCAAGCCCGCTACCACATCAGGCCAAGGGGTCAACCGGTGCCAGACTTGGTTGAGATGGCGGATTTCCGCCTCACTTAGATTGGTTATTTTAAATGCAGCCAGCAATTCGTTTAAGCGCATTCGATGTAACACATCGAGATTGGTCCACGGCAGTTCACCACGCCGCACCCGATCCATGGCTGGTTGGTAGCCGGCGCGCCACTCATCGGCAAAGCGACCCCAATCCACCTGCAAACGCTTGGTTCGATTCAAGGCCATGCCTTCTTTCACAATTGTGCCGCGCCAATCTACCACGGTGCCGAACACATCAAAGAGCAACGCTTTGAGTTCCATAGCCACCTCATTCTGTTCGACGAACGATGAATGATGAACGACGAATGACCAACGACGAACGACAATTGACGAATGATGACAGACGAGGGACTACTGTCTACCGTTTACCGTCTACCGTCTACCGTCTACCGCTTACCCCAGATTTTATCACGCACTAACCTTTGTTTACAACCAATCGTAGCACGTAAAATAAACAGCCGGTGTGTCATAGACATACCGGCTGTTTATTTTCTAGGCTTACCGTGTAAGGCTGACTAAGCTTGCGCGTTACACCCGGGTATAGGCCTGGGCAAACGCTTGTTGGAGAAAAGCCTTGGCCACATGAACGGGGACCGCGACGCCAACATCTGGCCCGTTCATCATTGTGTTGATGCCAATTAGGCGGCCTTGCGTGTCTACCATCGGCCCGCCCGAATGGCCCGGTCGCAGATGCAGGCTGGCAGCGATCCATTCGCGGTTAGGATCGGCTACTTCGGGCAAAGCCGCGCCAGAACCAATCACGACACCAGAGGTAGCACCCCCGGTTACGCCCCACGGGAAGCCCAAACAGAGGACGAACTGACCGGGCTGCACCTGGTGCGAATCACCCAACGGGATAGTGGGTAGATTATCCGCTTCCACGCGCAACGCCGCCAGATCGTGTTCGGTATCGCGCGCCAGGACGCGGGCAGGCAATTCCCGACCGTCGGGCAAGCGCACCGTCAGCGCGTCACGTACCCCTGCCCGCCCGCGCAACACCCCGTCTACCACATGTGCATTGGTCATGATCAAGCCATCCGCATGCCAGATCGTGCCAGCGCCGGCGCCACGCTGGCCATTGCACACCTGCACCAGGCTACGCAAGACGCCGGCGCCGACCGCGGCCAAATCAGCGCTGAACTGTTGTAAAAGATTCATTAGGCTCACCAAGTTTCTTAATGATTTACGATTTACGATTTTAGATTTACGAAGTAGCTGGATAGTCGAGATCACTCGTAAATCTTAGATCGTAAATCGTAAATCTCCCTCATCCCTGTCCAATCGTAACGGCCAGATCAAGCACTTGGCCGCCGCGCACGACGCGGGCGGGCAGCGATTTGCCAACCCGATCGGTGCCGAGCAACACTTGCAGTTCGTCGACATGGCGCACAGCCTGCCCGTCCAATGTGACCAACACATCACCCTGCAAGAGGCCACCCTGCGCGGCGGGGCTACCACTTTCGACCGACATCAACATCAAGCCGGTCTCTTGCCCCAGTTGCTGTTGCAAGGCATCGGCCAGGCGCACCGGCTGAATACCGACGCCCAGATAGCCGCGCGGCATCCGGCCATGCGCCATAATTGTCTCGACGGCCTTCTTGACGGTAGCGGTGGGAATTGCCATGCTGACACCACGCATCAACGCCGACGAATTAATGCCCGCCACGTGACCATTGGCATTGACCAACGGTCCACCAGAAAAGCCGGGATACATAACGACATCGGTTTGCAAATAGTGATCAACATCGCCACCAGCCGGTGTACGCCAGGCGCCACCTAGCGCGCTAACAATGCCCAACGTTGCCTGCACTGTTTTACCAGGCCGGCCCAACGCCAACACCAGGTGGCCGACGCGCAATTCGCCAGCATCCACCCAGGTTGCCGCTGTCAGTCCGCCGGTTTCCGCTTTCAAGACGGCTAGATCGGTATTGGGATCGCGACCGATCAGCGTCGCATTGACGCTGTTGCCGTCGGCCAGACCAATTTTGATATTTTCGTCGCGTTCGACCACATGATGAGCCGTGATGATCACGCCATCCGCGCTATAGACAATCCCACTGGCGCCCAGGCGACCACGACCTTCGACCCGGACAATGCTAGGACCAGTGCTTTCGACCAGATCGGCCATAGCATTGGATAAAGTTTGCAGTGATTCAGACATAAGAAATTCCTTTCGAGTTGTAGAGTATAAGTGGCAAATTGCCAGTTCTACCTTATTCTCGCGCAGAAATTGCCGTGCTGCTTCGCTCGAAAGGATGGGAAGCGACCTAATAAAAAGGTTAGGTGGGCGAGGGGATTACCTATAACAAAACCAGCCCCATGCGGGTAGCACGCACTACGGCATCGGTTCGACTTTGTGCCCCCAGTTTGCTCAGAATCGCGTTGACATGAAACTTGACTGTATGCTCACTGATTAATAATTCGCGCGCGATGTTCTTATTGGCGAGCCCCTCAGCCATGTGCTGTAACACTTCGCGTTCACGTGGAGTTAACGCCTCGACGGGCGGCATTGGCGTGATCGCAGAGGTTGCTCGGGTAAGATCGACCAGCGTCGGCTCGATCACAACCAGGCCATGAACCAGTGCAGTTAGCGCGGCGACGAGCGCAGCGGTCTCTATCTCGCGCAGCAGCAAGCCACGCACACCAGCACTCCACACTTCGGCAGCTAACTCCGGATCCGGCAAAAGCGCCAGCAACGGTTTACCCCACGCTGTGGCCGGCCCTAGCGCCTCGCGCACAGCCGAGGACGCCCAGCCAAGATCCCAGAGCAGGACATCCGGTTGATAGACCGCCAGTGACGCAGCAGGATCAACCGCGGGCGCAAGCTGACCCACAACGGTCAGCGTGGGCTGATCGGCAAGCAGGGCGGCTAAACCAGCACGCGCCAGTGGATCACTGGCAACGAGTAAAACGCGGATTGGGTTTGTAGGGCTGGGCATGAATTCCTTGGCAAGTTGATAAGCTAGGGTAGATAGTAAACGGTAGACTAGGATCGAACGTCTGTCTGTCGTCTATCTTCCCACCAAGCTTGCCATCAGAAACGATTAGGCTGGTTACAAGAGAGGAGTGAAGCGACTAAAAATTTGAAGTGCGTCGGCCATAAAGTAGAGGATTACACCGGCCAGCGCCAAGCCCAACAACAAGGGAATCAGCGTCCACCCGATCGCCCAGCCGTATTTACGGCGACGAAAATTAACCCAACCAGCAATACTGCAAATGAGGGGCAATAAAGGGCTCAACAGAATAGCACCAAGAAACAGCCAGGGTCCAATCTCGTCGCCAACGTTCACCGGATCAAAGGCGCGCAGCGACAATTGCGCCACGGTGTACCAAGGGAAGAGTGCTAACAAATAGAGCAACTGGACAATAATCAAGATAAAGAGCGAGAAAAATCTGAGCATAAAACTCGTACTTTAGTGGGCAGAAGTGGTCGTCGACGCTTGCGTAATTAAAATTTGCACAAATAGATATTGGGGATTAGAGACTGGATAATAGTCGCCCATGATTATCCAGTCTCTAATCCCCAATATCTAATACCCATTCTACCTTGAGCATACTCAATCGTTGAAACGGCGGCTTATCTGTGCGCGGCCTCGATTATGCGCCGTTCTGTTGCGCCCACTGCATGGTGTACAAATTATAATAGCGCCCTCGTTCGGCCAGTAATTGGAGGTGTGAACCCATTTCCACGATGCGACCATGGTCGAGGACGACGATCTTATCGGCGTTGACAATCGTGCTGAGGCGGTGGGCGATCACAAAGCTGGTGCGCCCTTGCATCAAGCGATCCAACGCATGTTGAATGATTTTCTCGGTCGTCGTATCGACGCTGCTCGTTGCCTCGTCCAAAATCAGAATGCGGGGATCGGCGAGCAAGGCGCGGGCAAAAGAGATAATCTGGCGCTGGCCCACGCTCAAGTTGGCGCCATGCTCTTGCACCACCGTGGCATAGGCTTCGGGCAGCTTGCTGATAAATTCGTGCGCACCCACCGCCTGCGCCGCATCGATCACATCTTCGTCGGTTGCGTCGAGACGGCCATAGCGAATATTATCGGCGATTGTGCCACTAAATAAGAAGGTGTCTTGCAACACGATGCCCAGTTGCGAACGTAGGCTCGCCATCGTCACGGCGCGCAGATCGTGCCCGTCTACTTTGACTGCACCACCGGTCACATCAAAAAAGCGCGCCAAGAGGCGAATGACGGTGCTTTTGCCGGCGCCGGTTTCACCCACCAACGCAATCCGTTCACCTGGCTCGGCGTGCAGATCGATACCGCGCAACACCGGTTCGTCAGGCTTGTAGAAAAAGGCGACCGCTTCGAAATCGACGCGCCCTGCGATGGGCGGCAGCGGGATGGCGTCCGCGGCGTCGAGCAAGTCCGGCTGCGTGTCGAGCAGATAGAAGAGACGTTCGCAGCCCGCCATGGTCGACTGCATCGTGTTGTAGCGCTGGGCAATTTCACGGATCGGGTCGAAGAAGCGATCGACATAGAGCACAAAAGTAACCAGCGTGCCAGCGGTCAACACATCGCCCAACATCAACCAACCGCCCACGCCGACGACGAGTGCGGTGGCCAACGAACCAATAAAATCGACGCCAGGGAAGAAGAGCGCGGTCAGCCAGGTGGCGTCCACATTAGCGTCAAAGTAGGATCGATTCAAGTCATCAAAGTGGCGAAAGTTGCGTGCCTCGCGGGTAAAACTCTGCGTCACGCGAATCCCCGAGATCGACTCATTGAGGTAACCGTTGATCAACGAGAGCCGCGTGCGGGTGGCGCGATAGGCCGAACGCACCCGATGCCGCCAATAATTAGTCAAGATGATCATCAGTGGTAAGACCGCAAAGGTGACCAGGGCCAAGCGCCAGTTGAGGGCGAGCATAGCAATCACGATCCCGGCCAGCACGAAAATCGAGCGCGCCCAGCCCGTGATCGACCAGGTGATGAAATCTTGCAAGACGCCCACATCACCAATCAGACGGCTCATCAAGCGGCCAACACTATAATTGTTATGAAAATTGAGCGACAAGCGATGCAAGTGGCGAAAGAGTTGGCTGCGCACATCGGCTACCACTTTGGTGCCCACATACGCCATAATCGAGATGCGGTAGCGGTTGGTCAACCATTCCAACAGCGCCGCCACAATAAAGAGGACCGACCATAAACGCAAATGATAGAGCGAGCCGCCGCGAATCCCCTCGTCGATGGCGCGCCCAATCAGCCACGGACCCGCCACGCTCAGCAGCGACGCCACCGACATCATAATCACCGCCAAGATCGTCTCGCGTCGATACGGCGCCAGGTAGCCCATTAAACGCCCGAGCAGGCGGCTATCATAGGCTTTGCTGGTCGAATCGTCTTCTTCTTGGTCTGGCAGCAGATCGCGAATCTTCTCTTCGCGGGCCAAACGTTCTTGCTCTTCAGCACTGGCGCGCCGGCCAAAGAGCCAGCCAAAACTCGAATTGCCGTCTCGGCCGTTCGCCGCCAGGTTGTCATTTTGCGTTGTCATGTGTTACGATCCTTTCGCCGTAGAGACGCAAAATCTTGCGTCTGACCGCAGAGACGCAAAATCTTGCGTCTCTACCTAGTGGCCATCAAGACCCGCATTTGGGCGTCGCCGATCTTGCTTTTTTGCAGGAGCAAGAATTCTTCCTGGTCCTTCAACTGCAAATCATAGATCGTGCGGTAGAGCCCGCCGAGGGCCAACAATTGCTCATGTTTGCCGCGCTCGACAATGCGGCCTTGGTCGAGCACTAAAATGAGATCGGCACTTTTTAAGGTGAGCAATCGTTGCGCAATCACAAAGGTCGTCCGTCCTTGCATTAAGACAGCCAACGCTTCTTGGATTATGTGCTCTGTCTCGGTGTCTACGCTGCTGGTCGAGTCGTCCAGAATCAAGATGCGCGGGTCGTACAACAGGGCGCGCGCAATGGCAATACGCTGTTTTTGGCCGCCGCTAAGCGAGACGCCGCGTTCGCCGATCACCGTCGCATAGCCCTTGGGGAACGACTCGATAAATTCGTGGGCACTGGCCGCCTTGGCCGCAGCGATAATTTCTTCAACCGTAGCACTAGAACGGCCATAGGCGATGTTCTCGGCAATCGTGCTGTTAAACAAAAACGGCTCTTGCAGCACAATGCCAATGTGGTTGCGCAGGCTTTGCAACTGGAGGCGGCGAATGTCGATCCCGTCTACCAACACATGGCCCGCACTGGGGTCGTAGAAGCGGGGGATCAAGTTCGTGATCGTCGATTTGCCCGAACCAGTGGGGCCGATCAGCGCCACCACCTGGCCAGGGTGCGCGACAAAGTTGATCTCGCGCAAAATGCTGCGTCCTGCCTGATAGGCAAAGCTCACATTATCAAACTGGACTTCGCCGCGGGCGTCGGTTAGCGCGACAGCATCGGGCGGCTCCACCACTTCGTTGGGTGTATCAATAATCTCAAAGACACGGCTAGCGCTGGCGTCGGCACTGGTCGCCATGTTGACGAGAAAACCAAGGCGCGAAACGGGCGCATTTAGCATCAGCACATACGAAATCATCACAAAAAGCGTGCCGATGGTAATGCGCCCATCCAACGCCAATGGGCCGCCAAACCAGAGCAGCAGAAGGATAGCCAGGGAGAGCACAAAGGTGAAGAGCGGCCAGTACAGCGCCCAGATTTTGATCGAATCGTAGCGCATCGAAAACCAATTGTCGTTCTCGCGGTCAAACTTCTCCAACTCGTGTGGCTCGCGCGCAAAAGCCTTCACCACGCCAATGCCGGTCATGCTTTCTTGCATCACCGCCGAGAGCACGCCCATCTGGTCCTGAATGAGGCGGAAAAGTGGGCGTACCAAGCTACCAAAGCGTAGCGCCGTCCAGACCAAGGCCGCCAGGGGGGCAAGCGTCCACAAGGTTAAGGGGACATTTTCCAGAAACATGGCAACAATGACGCCCACCAGCAGCAAGATCGTCGCCATCAGGTCCATCAGACCGATGCCGACAAAACGTTCGGTTTCGCCAATATCACTCGTGGCCCGGCTCATCAAGTCTCCAATCTTGGCCCGGTCGTGAAAGGCAAAGGGCAAACTTTGCAGACGGGCAAAAAACTCGCCGCGCAGATCATAAGAGACGCGATGCGTCAACCACTCGCCATAATAACGGTTGGCCAATGCCACAATGCCGCGGGCAACCGCCACAGCCAGCACCAGCCCACCGGCCACAAAGAGCACGCGCGCATTGCCGGTGGCGATGCCACTGTCAATCGCGCGCTTGATCAGCTGTGGCACGAGCAGATTTAAAAGGGTCGCCAA